>QWPO01000057.1 GCA_003669255.1 Planctomycetota bacterium
CGTCTTCTTCGGCACGGAACACGACGTCGCCGACGGCCTTCGCGCCGAGGCCGGGGGCTCCATCGTGGTCGTCGTCGAAGGCGACACGGCGACCGTCAGTCGGTTTGTACCAGGCCAATCGGACCAGCAGGCCGAGGTGCCGGCCACCGCCGAGCGGATCGTTCGGTCCATCATCGAACTCGGTGGCACCTACCCGGATGCAGTCCAGTTCCTCCAACAGGCCAGTGCCGCCCGCGGTCTCACGAGTCGGCTGGCCTTCGACGCGTTGCCCGACGAGCTCGACGGCCGACCGTCGATTCACCAGGAGGCGTCAACCCGCTCCCGCGACATCCCCGACGACGCCGAACCCGCGGCGGCCGGCGCGGATCGCGGCGGTGACGATCCTGAATGACGCGGCTCACCGCGCTGGAACTCTTCGGCTTCAAGAGCTTCGCCGACCGGACGCGGTTTGAGTTTCCAAACGGAATCACGGTCGTCGTCGGCCCCAACGGCTCCGGCAAGTCAAACGTCGTCGACGCCATCAAGTGGGTGCTTGGCGAGCAGTCGGTCCGGAGCCTCCGCGGCAAGGAGATGACCGACGTCATCTTCGCCGGGTCCGCCGCCCGCAAGCCGCTCAACATGGCCGAGGTGTCGCTCTGCTTCGACAACTCGGGCCGCACACTGCCGGTGCAGAGCGACTCCGTCCAGATCTCGCGGCGGGTCTACCGCAACGGCGAGAGCGAATATCTCGTCAACGGCGAGCCCTCGCGGCTCCGCGACATCCGCGAACTCTTCTCCGGCACCGGGGCGGCCACCGAGGCCTACAGCGTCATCGAACAGGGCCGCGTCGACGCGCTCCTCGTCGCCTCGGGGCGGGACCGCCGCGCGGTCTTCGAAGAGGCCGCAGGCATCACCCGGTTTCGCAGCCGCCGCGCAGAGGCGATCCGCCGACTCGAGCGCGGCGAGCAGAACCGTCAGCGGCTCGCAGACATCGTTGGCGAGGTCTCGAGCCGGCTCGAGACGGTCCGCCACCAGGCAGCCCGCGCCCGTCGCTTTCGGTCGATGCAGGACCGCCTCCGCCGCCTGCGGATCGCCGCCGCCACCCGTGATCTCTCGGGCATCGATGCCACGATCACAGAGGTTGAGGAGTCGCTCACCGCGGCACGGTCAGCCGCCGTCGACAATGAGTCGCGGGCTGCGAGTCTCGCAGTCTCGGCGGTGACGCTGACGACCGATGCGGAGGCACTCCAGCCACGACTCACGTCGGCCCGCTCGACGGCCGCGGCCGAGAATCAGCGGCTCGCGGCGGCCGAAGCGACCGAGACGCTTGTCCGCGGTCGGCGCACAGAGTTTGAAGCCGACCTCACCCATGCCATCGAGGCGGTGGATGCCGCCGTAAGCGCTGAGCAGATGGCAGCCGCCGCGCTCGCCTCCGCGGAAGCCGCCGCCTCGTCGATCGCCACCGCGCTCGACTCGCTGCGAGCGGCGCTCGCCGCCCGGGAAACCGCAGTGGCTGGCTCGCACCACGACGCCACCGCCGCCCGCGAGGCGTTTACGGCTGCGACGGCGGCGCTCACCGACATGTCTCGCAGGCACCTCCGGCTCGAGTCCGAACACGAGCGGGCCCTTGCCACGGCCGAAGCCGCCCGCATCGCAGCCGACGCGGCGCACCAGCGGGTGGCGGAGGCCCGCGGCCGGCATGCCACGCTCGGCGAATCGAAAGCGGCATGCGAGGGCCACCTCCGGTCGCTCGAGGCGAGGCTCGCCACGGCGTCCGGCGATCTTGAAGCGCTCGAGGCCACCCAGCGCGATGCCACTGCCGCCCTGCATTCGGCCTGGAGGACGCTCGCGGGCTGGCGGGCCACGCTCGAGGCCTGCCGTGAGCGTCGCACCGTACTCCAGGACGTCGTCGACCGGCATGAGGGCCTATCCGAGGCGTCGCGTCGCCTGCTCCAGAGCGATGCGGCGACCACGGTTCCAGGGATGGCAGGCGTGCTCGCCGACCTCGTCGTCGCCGGCGTCGAGTGGGCGCCGCTCGTCGACCTCGCCCTCGGCGAACTCGGGCCGTGCCTCGTGGTCGACTCGCTCGACGAGGCCATCGGCTGGCATGCGACGTGGGCGCCCACGCCCGCCGCCGCCGACGTGCTCGCCGCCGGAGGCCGCATCGGTTTCCTGGCCGGACGCCTCCTTCGCGATCCCGACGAGTTCGAGCCCGACCACCACCCTGGCATCGTCGGCCGCCTCGACCGCCTCATCGCCGACGGTGGCCAGGCCGCCGCCGTGCCCGACCTGATCCGTCGCCTGCTCGGCCGCGCGTGGATTGTCGAACGGGTCGAGCACGCGCTGCCGCTGCTCGCCACCGCACCGTCAGGCACGCTGTTCCTCGCCCGCGACGGCACGAGCGTCATGGCCGACGGCGGCTTCACCATCGGCTCGCCCGCCGGAGCAGCGGGACTCGTCGCCCGCCGCAGCGAACTCCGCGCCCTCGACGAGCGACACGCCAAACTCGTTCGCACGGTCGATCTGGCCCAGGTCGAGATCGATGCCACCCAGGCGGCGATCGATGCCCGTGCGGTGGAGATCGCCCAGGCCGCGACCCGCCGTCAGGAGGCCGGTGAGGCCCTCGCGACGGCGCGGGCCGAGCTCACCCGCGTCGATCGCGACGAGCGGTCCGCCGGCGACGCGATCCCGACGGCGGAAGCGGAAGCCCGCCGCGCCGACCAGCGCGCGATCGCCGCCGAAGCGGCCTGCGAGTCGTGCAGCCGAGACCTTGACGACGCGGCCTCACGCCTCGCGGTCGCCCGCCAGGAACTCGACGCCTGCCAGGTGGCGATCGACGCGGCCGAGCGGGACCGCGGCGCCACGATCGACGAAATCCACCGCCTGCGGATCGACGAGGCCGCAACCGTCGAGAAGATCGCGCGGTCCCGCGATGCGGTCGCGGCCACCGGCGGCACGCTCGAGACCAGGCAGGCCGAACTCGTCGAGGCGCGGCGACGCCTCGCCTTCGCGGGCCAGCGGGCCGACCACCATCAGCTCGAGATGCTCACGGCGTCGGCACACCGGGCCGAAGCCGCCTGGATCGCCGAACAGGCCATGGTCGTGCTGACCTCGCTGCTGCTCGACGGCGACCGACTCGACGCCGAACGTCAGTTGGTGGCCGCGGCCGTCGAGGCATCGCGGACCGCCGCGGGTGAGATCTGCGAGCGGCTCCACGGCCTGGAACTCCAAGCGGGTGAGGCCCGCCACCAGCGGGCCCGGATCGTGGAGCGGATTCGCGACGAGTACGACATCGAGGTCGACGGCACCACCGCGAGCGAGCCTACTGCGGCCGACGCCTCCACCGACGAAGAGCCGATTCCGGAAGACCGGGCAGAGCTCGAAGCCCGCATCGAGGAACTTCGCCGAAAGCTCGGCTCCATGACCTCGGTCAACCTCGAGGCGCTTCAGGAGGCGGAGGAACTTGCCGAACGGCTGACCAAGCTCGAGGCCCAACTGGCAGACGTCACGGGAGCCAAGGAGTCGATCGAGCAGCTGATCGCGAGGATCGACGAGGAGAGCCGGCGACTGCTCGGTGAGACGATCGAGACCGTCCGCGGTTACTTCCGCGACCTTTTCGAGCGGGTCTTCGGTGGCGGACAGGCCGACATCGTGCTCGAAGAGGGCGTCGACCTGCTCGAAGCGGCGGTCGAGATCGTCGCCCGGCCGCCGGGTAAGGAGCCCCGCAGCATCTCGCTCCTCTCCGGCGGCGAAAAGACGATGACCTGTGTCGCGCTCCTGCTGGCCATCTTCAAGTCGAAGCCCAGCCCGTTCTGCGTTCTCGACGAGGTCGACGCCGCACTCGATGAGGCCAACGTCGATCGATTCGTCGGCGTGCTCCGCGACTTCCTCTCGTCGACCCAGTTCATCGTGGTTACGCATTCGAAAAAGACGATGGCCTCGGCCACGACCCTCTATGGTGTCACCATGGAGGAGTCGGGGGTCTCGAAGCGGGTGAGCGTGCGATTCGAGTCGACCGCAGCCGCCGCGCGGCCGTCCTCCCGCGCAGCCTGAGGCCGGGCGGCACGGATCGGCCGAATTCCAGTGATTCCCGCGTTGTTCGGCACCTTCGATACAGGCCGGTCGAGCGCTGCCACCGTCGCGTCCGTGAAGAACGGCTCAAGTCTCACGACGTGATCTTTCGATCTACCCTCCTGGACGGCCATGCCGCGGAGGTGTCTGGGAGTGATCCCGACCCTCCAACGGTGTGGCGCAGGGGGGGAACCTGCGAGTCACGGCCTCGTTCGGGAGGCGTCCTGCCCAAGGGACGCATTTCTGAATGAGCCGGTATTCACATGCCCCCCCGCGCCTCTGGCCGGCCTTTGTGGGGCACGACGACGCGGGCGTCCCCACGAAGCAGACCGCGTCACAGGGGGGCTGTGTTCGACGCTCGGAAGGGTGCGGACTGGCCAGGAACATATCCGGACACGAACGATCCCATAGGGAGTCCAGACGATGAAGGTTTTCACGACAGGCCAGGTCGCCAAAATCTGTAAAGTCGCACCACGAACTGTCAGCAAGTGGTTCGACTCCGGTCGACTCAAGGGCTACCGCATTCCGGGCAGCCAGGACCGACGTATTCCGCGGGAATACCTGATCAAGTTCCTCAAGGAGCACGGCATGCCGCTGGGCGACCTCGAGGACGAGGCAATGGCCAAGGTGCTTCTCGTCGGCCAGGATCAGGTGCTCATCGAGAACCTGAAGAAGCAGTTGCCGGTGGAACGGTCTTTCAAGATTCAGGTTGCCGCCAGCGGCTTCGAGGCCGGCATCCAGGCCGAGAGCTTTCACCCCGACTGCATCGTGGTGGACTACTCGATCGGTCGGATCGACGCCCAGCAGATCTGCCAGAACCTGCGGCGGAATCCGGAGTATGCCGACACGATTGTGATCGCCCTGCTGCCGGACGACGGTTCGCAGATCACGGTCGACCGGGCGCACGTCAACGAGAGCTTCAAAAAGCCCTTCGACGTGGCCCTGTTGGCGGAGCGTCTCCGGACGCTCATCGGTGCCCGCAAGGAACTCGTTTAGGCACCCGCCGGGCCATCCATGGCCCCGGCGGGCTCAGGCAGCCGGAGGGAACGCCAAGGGTTCCCTCGGCTGCCAGGCTCGCCGTCCGGGCGAGCCGACGCAAAACCAAGTTCGACCCCGAACCGACGGCCGGTCCGCCACCAGCGGGTCGGCCGGCGGCGTTTTGTTTCGGGGTATGCTCGGCGACATGAGCGACGACCCTCACGGCATCCGGATGATCGACGTCGGCGGCAAGCCCGTCACCCAGCGAACGGCACGCGCCTCGGCCCGACTCTCGGCGAGGCCGGCCACGGTCGCCCGAATCCGAGCCGGCGATCTCGACAAGGGCGACGCCGTGGCCACCGCCCGAATCGCCGGCATCATGGCCGCCAAGCGAACGAGCGACATCGTTCCACTCTGCCACCCGCTGCCGCTCGAGGGTGTCGAGGTGGCTATCTCCTTCCCTGATCCCGGCGTCGTCTCCATCGAGACCACCGTCCGCACCACTGCCCGCACGGGCGTTGAGATGGAGGCGTTGGTGGCTGCAGCCGCCGCGGCGCTCGCGATCTACGACATGTGCAAGTCGATCGACCCAGACATGACAGTCGAGCAGATCCGCCTCGAACAGAAGACCGGCGGCATCCACGGGGATTACGTTCGCGGCGAAGCCTGATGCGCGACCGCGGGGGCCCGACGGCTGGCCGCCGCGTCAGACTGAGTCGTCGCGGGCTGACTCGTTGAGGATCGGCTCAAGCTCGTCCACGAAGTCCCGCGCGTCCTTGAACTCGCGGTAGACGCTGGCGAAGCGGACGTATGCCACCGGGTCGAGGTCCTTGAGGATCTCCATCAACCGCTCGCCGATCACACGGCTCGGCACGTCTCCCTCGTAGGCACCGTACAGTTCAGCCTCGAGTGACGAAACGGCATGCTCGATCTCGTCTTCCGTCACAGGCCGCTTCCAGCAGGCCTTCGCGAGCCCGCGTTTGATTTTGTCGCGATCGAAAGGATCTCGATCGCCCCCTTTTTTGACGACCGTCAGCAACTGCCGCTCGACACGCTCGTAGGTGGTGAACCGGCGGCGGCAGGCGAGACATTCCCGCCGACGGCGGATCGTGGCGCCGTCATCGCCGGCACGGGAATCGATCACACGGTCGTTGTCGGCTCTGCAGAAGGGGCAGCGCATTGGCGGCCTCCGGGGCGGCGGGTGGCGATGATCCTAAGAGCCGCCGCTGAAAACCGGCAAGAGCGGCTGCGGCCCACGAGTGCGATCAGCCGTCCACGTCGCTTGCCTCGTCATCGCCGGCGGCCTGTGCCGGCTCAGACTCCGTGTCTTCACGCACCAACTTCCAGTCTCGCCGCTGCCTGGAACTGGGGATCTTCATCGCCTTGCGATACTTCGTCACGGTCCGCCGGGCCACGACGATGCCCCGCTTACCGAGTTCGCTCACGAGGTCGTCGTCGCTGAACGGGGCGTCCTTCGGCTCGCCGTCGACGATCTCTTGAAGCTTGAGCCGCACGGTATCCCAGGCGACCTCCTCGCCATCGGCGCTGGTGGTGCCACCGACGAAGAACTTGCGAAGCGAATGGAGTCCACGAGGCGTCTGCAGCCACTTGTCGTCAACGGCACGGCTCACCGTCGTGACGTGCATCCCGATGCGGTCGGCAATCTGCTGCATCTTGAGCGGCTCAATCGCATCCGGCCCCTCAGTGAAAAACCTGGTCTGGTGATCGACGATCGCCTGCGCCGTCTTGAGGAGCGTGCTCCGCCGCTGCTCGATCGCATCGATCAGCCACTGGGCGGAGTTGATCTTTCGCTTGATGTACTCGCGGGTCCCCGCGTCGGTGTCAGGCGACATCAGCATGTCGCGATAGAGCGGGCTGATCCGCAGGTTGGGCAGGTCGATCTCCTCGAGCCGCACCTTCCACGTCCCGTCGGGTAGATGGTCGACGTACACGTCGGGCTTCACCGGCACGACGATCGGCGAGGAGAAGATCGCTCCCGGCTTGGGCTTCAGCGAATGGAGTTGTTCCCGGAGTTGCTCGATCTGCTCGATCGACAGTCCGGTCTTCCGCTCAATCACCGGCAGGCGGTTTCCGGCCAGGTCTTCCAGGTGACTCGACACGAGCCGCCGCAGGTTCCGCGCATTGGGCGTATCGTGGCGAATCTGGAGCAGCAGACACTCCTTGAGATCGCGGGCGCCCACACCCGGTGGATCCATGTTCTGGACGGCGGCAAGCGCCTTGTAGAGGTGGGTGATCTGCTCGGGGGGGCCTTCGGCATCGACGAGATCCTCGAGCGGCATCGGCAGGTAGCCGTTGGCGTCGAGGTTGTAGATCACCTTATCGGCGGCGGCCCGCTCCACATCGGAGAGTTCGTAGTTGGAGATCTGGGCATGGAGGTGGTCGCAGAGCGTCTCGGGCCGCTCGGCCATGTTGGCCATGACGTCGAGATAGCGATCGCCAGCCTGTTCGATCTGCGCCGCGGACGGACGGCTGCGATCATCGTCACTGTCGGGGTACTCGTTGGCCCAGTCGTAGGTTCGCTCGAAGTCGGCCTGATTGGCATGGTCCTGATCAACGACCAGCGGCTTCTCGTCAACGGTCCGCTCGACCGTGGTCGGCTCGGCGTCGCCGATCAGGCCCACGGCCTCCGGCACGGGGCCGTCCAGTCCGGCCTCCTCCATCTCGAGCGTCTCGTTGTTTTGGATCTCCTCCTCGATCCGCTCCTCCAGGGCCATCACCGGCAGTTGCAGGATCTCCATCGACTGGATCATGCGCGGCGCAAGCACCTGCTTTTGCGCCATCCGCATTTCCTGGCCGAACGACATCCGCATTGCAGCAACCCTCGTGCCGGATTCGTGTCGCCACCCGACGACCCTGAACCCTCCCTAAGAATACAGCCCAAATGGGGCCGGTGCTCGGTCTGGCATGAAAATTGCTGCTCATGCATTCCTCACAGCGAGCCCGGGCCCGGAGAAGGCGTCCCTGGCCTGACGAGACACGACCCGAAACCCGCTTCGGACGCTCAGAACTTTCGTCGCCCAGCGAAGGCATCCACGAGCATCTCGCGGTTTGCCTGTTCCAGCGAGGCCCCAACCGTCAATCCGCGGGCGAGGCGGGTGAGTTCCACGGGCAGGCCCTCGAGGCGTTGGGCGACCACCAGCGCCGTGGCGTCACCCTCGACGTTCGGCGTCGTGCCAAGGATCACCTCGCGAAACTGCCCCTGCGCCACGCGGGCGGCAAGGGCATCCAGCGTGAGGCCGTCGACCCCCTTCCCTTCCAAAGGCGCGACCCGCCCCTGAAGCACGTGGTACAGCCCACGGTAGTTGCCGGCCTGTTCGAGCGCGAGGAGGTCTCGAACCTGCTCGACCACACAGAGGACCGTCCGGTCCCGGCGTGAATCGCTGCAGATGTCGCACTGCTCTCCCTCGGCGAGGTTGAAGCAGGTTCGGCAAGGCCGGAGATTTTCCTTGACCGCACGAATCGCGTCGGCAAACGCGAGGGCTTGTTCCTTCGGCATGTTGAGCACGTGATACGCGAGCCGTTCGGCCGTCCGCCGACCGATGCCGGGCAGGTCGGCGAAGCCGTCGATCAGCCGCTTCACCACGCCGCGCTTGTCAGCCATGCTGTTCCCCCATGTGGCCAGCTTCGTCGGTCAGGGCGTCGCCATCTTCGCCATCGCCTGCGAGTTCGCCTGGTTCGCCGGCCAAAGCGACGGCGGCCCCCGGCACCGCAACCCGCGGCTCGCGAGGTCGTGGCGGCTCGACCTTGCGGATCGCCGCGTCGAACAGCGTGCGGGCATGGGCCACGAGCGGTTGCTCCGCCGCTTCCCGAAGGAGCGACGCCTGCGTCTGCACACTCACCGTTCGGGGCTGCTCGGCTGGCTTGGTCACGGCCGGCCCGGCAGTTGCCTCGGCCATCACGATCGCGTGCCGCACCCGCCGTCCGGCCAGCGACTCGAGTGCCCGCGCGATCGCCGCCGATACCTCGGGGCGCCGCAGGAAGGCTGCGGCAGTGGCCGCAGGCGCCGGGAGCGTCACTTCCAACAGGTCGTCTCGCCACGCCGCCCCGATCGCTTCGGCCGCACAGTCACCAGCGAGCCCCTCGAGCGTCGCCGAGGCGGCTTTCCATGCAGCCGCGGCGTCCGCGGGCAGTTCCAGTGTCGGCGCGATGGCGGCCGGCGGAGCCGGCGGTGAAATGGGGGACGGAGCCGGCTCAACGGCCCGATCGGTCAGGTCGGTCGTTTTTTTTTGCGGCGCGGGGGCGGCCACAGCCGCCGAGGAAGGCCGTGGAGCCACGTTTCCGGCAGGCGCGGCGGGCGCAGCGACCGGCCCGGTCGCCGACGCCAGCCTGTCGACTGCGGCCGAGACACTCTCGAGGTCCTCCAGCGTCGCCAGCCGGATCACGGCCATCTCCGCGAGGAGGGCTGCATGGCCGCTCGTCCTCATCCGCGAGAGCGACTGATCGAGGATCTGCAGCATCGCCAGCAGCGTGGCGGTGCCCATCGCCCCTCCGAGGGCCGCGAGGTCGACCCCGAGCCCCTGCGAGTGAGTGAGCATCGCCGGATCGCAGCCGACGCTGGCCAGCAGGCACTCGCGAAGCGCCGCGATCAGTTGGTCGAGCACGCCGCCGGGGTCCGCGCCCCCTTGGAGCGAGGCGTCGAGCGCAGCGAGGCCGCGGGCCGGGTCGCGGGCCGCGATCGCCGCCACGAGTTCGCCGATCCGCTCCTCGCGTCCGGTGCCAATCAGGGCGTGCACCTCGTCCACACCGATCGAACCGCTCGCGGAGCCGAGCAGCTGCTCGAGGAGCGACTGGCTGTCTCGCATGCTCCCGGCGGCCCGGCGGGCGATCAGTGTGAGCGCCTCGGGCGACACGTCGGCTCCCTCGGCCTCCACGATCTGCGCGAGCCGGCCCGCGATCGAGCCGGTGTCGACCGTTGTGAAGTCAAACCGCTGACACCGCGAGAGGATCGTGATCGGAAGCTTTTCCGGCTCCGTCGTGCAGAGCACGAACTTCACGTGCTGCGGCGGCTCCTCCAGCGTCTTGAGGAGGGCGTTGAACGCCTCCCGCGTGAGCATGTGGACTGCATCGATGATGTAGATCTTGAAGCGGCCACGGGCCGGGCGGACCGCGACGTTCTGGCGAAGTTGGCGGATCTCGTCGATACCGCGGTTGCTGGCGGCGTCAATTTCGACGACGTCCACGTCCTGCCCCGCGGCGATCGCTCGGCAGGAATCACACTCGTTGCAGGGTTCGGCGGCCGGCCCCCGCTCGCACTCCAGCGCCTTGGCGTAAATCCTGGCGGCGCTCGTCTTGCCCACACCGCGGGCCCCGGTGAAGAGATACGCGTGGCCGATCCGGCCGCTCTCGATCGCCCCCGAGAGACCGCGGGCAACGTGTTCCTGTCCGACCAAGTCGGCGAACCGCTGCGGCCGGTACCGCCGGGCAACGACCTGGTAGGCGGCCGATTCAGCCATGGATCAGAGCACCGTCGCGAACAGAAGACCACTTCCGAGGGCGCCGGACCCGATGCCCGCCGGCCGACCGGAGGCCGATGAGAGGCCCACCGCACAAAGAGACGACTGCTTATGGCTGCTGCGGTTAAGCCCTGACCAGGTTCACAGGTCCCCATCGCAGGGGCCTCTCATCGGCACCCGGTTCACCATGATTTGTACGCCCCGCCGCCAAACCGGTCAAAGGCTGATACATTTCCGCCCATGGCGTCGACGACGTCCCCCATGATGCAGCAGTTCGAGGCCGCGAAGGCCCGCTGCCCGGGCGCGCTCGTATTCTTCCGGATGGGCGACTTCTACGAGCTCTTCGGCGACGACGCCCGCGAGGCGGCCGACCTCCTCGACCTCACGCTCACCAGCCGCGACAAGGGCCCAGATGCCCTGCCGATGGCGGGGTTCCCGCACCACCAGCTCGACACGCAGTTGGTGAAGCTCGTGGCCGCCGGACGACACGTGGCCATCTGCGAGCAGATCGACGACCCAAAGACGACCAAGGGCCTGCTCCGGCGGGAGGTGACGCGAATCGTCACGCCCGGCATCGCGGCCGACGAGACACTCCTCGATCCGGCGCGGAGCAACTGGCTGCTCGCGATCCTCCCGCGCGATGGTCGCGACGGCGCCGATCCGAAGGTGGGCCTCGCCTGGATCGACGTCGCCGCAGGCCGATTCGAGGCGGCCGTGGTGAACCGCGACGACGTGGCCGATCACGTGCTGCGACTCGACCCCTCGGAGTGCCTCTGCGGCGAGAAGCACCGCGAACTGGTCCTGGAGCTCGTGCAGCCTGCAGGTAAGCGGCTCGTGACCACACGTCCCGACTGGTGGTTCGACGACGCCACGGCCGACGCGGCGGTCACCCGCGCGTTAGGCGGACGGCGGCTCGAAGGGCTCGGCTTCGAACTCCCGGCCGACGCTCCCGGCGTCGCGGCCGCGGGGGCCGTCGTGGCCTACCTCGAGCAGAACGAGCCGGCGGCGATCTCACGGATCGACACGCTCGCCGCCTGGCGACCTGGCCTGCGGCTTGAGATCGATGAGGCGTCACGCCGCAGTCTCGAGCTGATCCGGGCAGCGGCCACGGGCCGCCGCGACGGCTCGCTCGCGGGCGTGCTCGACCACACGCGGTCGCCGATGGGAGCCCGCCTGCTCGGCGAATGGCTCTCAGCGCCACTGGTGGACAAGGCGGCGATCGACGACCGCCTCGACGCGGTCGCGGCGCTCGTCGCCGATCCGATCCTCGCGGCGCGACTCGCTGAGAAGCTCTCTGGCATCGGCGACATCGAGCGGCTCGTCGGTCGCGTGATCACCGGCCGCGCCGGCCCGCGAGACCTCGAGCGGATCGGCCGGGCGACGGCGATTCTGCCCGACGTCGTCTCGCTGCTCGCATCGTCTGGCGGTCTGCTCGCCGACCTGCGAGACGGCCTCGATCCCTGCCCCGACGTCGCCAGCCGAATCGGCGCCATGCTCCGCGAGGGCTGCCCCGTGTTCGCCCGCGAGGGCGGCTTCATCCGCCCCGGCTTCGACGCGCCGCTGGACGAACTCGTGGAACTCGCCAGCGGCGGCAAGGCCTGGATCACCCGCTACCAGGCGCAGGAGATCGAGCGGACCGGCATCGCCTCGCTGAAGGTGGGCTACAACCGCGTGTTCGGCTTCTTCCTGGAGATCGGCCGGACACACGCCGAGAAGGTGCCGCCGGAATACATCCGCAAGCAGACGGTGAAGAACGCCGAGCGCTACACCACGCCGGAGCTCGACGAGCGGCAGCGGCAGGTGCTCGGGGCCGAGGAGGAGGCGGTCCGTCGCGAGATTCATCTGCTCGAAGAGCTGCGAACCTTTGTGGCGGGGGAGCGAATCCGGCTCGACCGCGCCGCCGAGGTGCTGGCCGTGCTCGACGTCCTGCTGTCGTTCGCCGAGGTGGCCCGAACCCGCGGCTGGGTGCGGCCGGAGGTTTCGTCCGGTGGCGAGCTTGTGATCGATGCCGGCCGGCATCCGGTTCTCGAGGAGCTCCTGCCGCCCGGCACGCTCGTGGCCAACGACCTGGCTCTCTCGGCTGGTGGCGAAACGGCGCCGGCCATCCTGCTCGTGACCGGCCCGAACATGGGCGGCAAGAGCACGTTCATCCGCCAGGCCGCGCTCGTGGCCGTGATGGCGCAGGCAGGGAGCTTCGTACCGGCGAAGCGGGCGCGGGTTGGGATCGTCGATCGACTGTTCGCGAGGATCGGCGCGGGTGACGACCTGGCTCGCGGTGCGAGCACGTTCCTCGTCGAGATGGCGCAGACCGCGCGGATCCTCAACCGGGCCACGCCGAGAAGCCTCGTGATCCTCGACGAAGTGGGCCGAGGCACGAGCACGTTTGATGGCCTCGCGATCGCGCAGGCGGTGGTGGAGCACCTCCAAGTAGCGGTCGGCTGCCGCACGCTGTTCGCGACGCACTACCTGCAGCTCGCCGCGCTCGAGCGGCTGCCGGGCGTGGCAAACGTGCAGGTGCTCGTCAAGCAGCACCACGAGCAGCTTGTGTTTCTACACCAGGTGGTGCCTGGCGCAGCCGACAAGAGCTGGGGCGTGCACGTGGCCCGGCTGGCGGGCGTGCCGACGGAGGTGATCGACCGCGCTCGCGACCTGCTCATCGGGTTTGAGTCCGACGCGGCCGCGCCGCAGGCAAAGCCCCGCCGCAAGCCCCCGCAGCGCGACCAGTTGTCGCTGTTCGACTGATGGCTTTCAACCCACGTGTGCAAAGCAGGCCGACGCTGCCGGCGTTGAAAAACCAACGATATCACTTCTGCCGTGGAAGGGTGGCTGTCGCTATGACGCACGATGCCCAGGCACCTTTACGCGAGGCAGGCGACTACACTCCACCCGCACCTCGCTCCCGAATAATGGCAAGGTTGTGCTTGCTTGCCCCAGTCAGCGGATGATCCTCGCCAAGCACGTTGACCCGAACTCGAAGCCCCTCCATGCATAAAACTTCCGCTTGGTCGAACTCCCCCTGGTCCTTCTTCAGCATCGCCAAGCGATCCAGGCTCTCGGCTACAGTTGGGTGATCAATGGCGTACAACTTCCGCCTCAGTTCTAGTGCCTTCGTGAGCGCTGCATCAGCCTCCGGAAACATCCTCAACACCCGACGAACATAGCCGATGTCGCTGAGCACCTGTGCGGCACGCTTACCTTCACCACGATCGATCGCATGCAGCACCTCAAGCGCCGCGCAACCCGCGTCCAAAGCGGCCTCGTACTTATTGCGTTCACGGAAGAGAATCGCTCGCTTGAGCAAATCGAGCGTTAGCTTGTCGGCTTTCGCTCGGAGTTCAGCCTCCTTGCCCGCGCGAGCCGAACCCGTCATTATCACAGACACCAGACCACGAGCCTGAGCCGTCAGGTTGCTCAGGGCGTCGCCTTGGTATGGACTTTCCATAATCATTCGCTCGCGACCAGATGATCAGGTAGTTCAATATCTGGCTTGGTGCGAAGTATCTCAAGTGTTCGCCGACTGGCAAGCCTGAGGCCCCTGAGATTGATGCCTCCGCGATGCTTGATGAGCCACTGTGCCGCATTCTCGTCGAGTGAACGCACCGATGACAACGACAGGTATCCCCGGTGGTGCGCCATGTGCTTCGCCATCTCCGCGGTGAGGCCCAACAGACCCCCGAGAAACAAATCTCCTTCTTTCACTCGAAACTGTGCAGCAGCAGCCTCCGTCATGTCCACAACGCCGTTGAGGTGCAATGCACCACGATGCTTGCTGAGCGCGCGAGTCAACTTGCTGCTTGGCTTTCCGATGCCATTGAGTTTCAGGACGCCAACATGCCTCGCTGCCAACTCCTCCGCAGCCCCAAGCGTCAGCGACGTGATGTGATCAAGTTCGAGGGGGTCGACTTTCGCAAGAATTCTTGCGTCCTGAATCGTCAATGTTGGTTTTTTCAGGCTGATGCTGATACCCATCGTATCTCCACCGAGCACCACGGAGTCTTTGTCGTCCTCCGTTTCCTGCATGAGGCGTCGCCACATCCGAAGAAGCATCTCCTCGTAGGACACGAGGCCAATCGCGGCCGCCACAGTCAACACCAGGACGCCTATTCCTAGGAGCCAAATCAAGAGGGGCACAGCAAAGTACACGCCCGCGAGCAACCCCGCGAGGCAGACCACAGCCATGACGATAACGCAGCCGATACCATGACTCTCCCGAGACGCTGCCGACCCGACCTGCACCACCTTCGCATTGATTTCTCCGTCGCCCGTCGCCTTGGTGGCCTCCTTGTCGAATGCGAGATCGCCGTCCCCCGCGAGGGCATCCTCTTTGATTCGAACAAGGTTCTCCTCGCTCGCTTTTGTCAGGGGGTGCTCGGGGCCGAGTTTCTCCGTGCGGATGGCAAGCGCCTGCCGACACAGCTCTTCAGCCTCCTCGAATCGACCCTGATCTCTACGCAGCATCGCCAGCCGATCGAGCGTGTCGGCGATCGAGGGATGATCCCCGGGAAAGATGTTTCGCAGCACGCCCAACGATCTGACGAACAACCGCTCGGCCTCTGGCAGCTGGTTCAGAATTCTGTGCACAAAGCCACTTTCGCTGTACGCAAAAGCAGCTTCACGACTATCCTCTGCGTTGATCGCTGAAAAAGAAGCCGTCGCTCTGTTGCAGTAATTAACAGCCTCTGGGAGCTTCGACTGTCGCCGAAGGCAGGCCGCCAAGTTCGTGTAGGCGACCGCAGTCTCTCGGTTGTTGCAACCGTAGTGCTTTTCAGCGATTACGACCGCGTCGCGGTAAAGCTGCTCGGCTTCACTGTATTTCTTGACCTTCCGGTACTTCAGACCGCGGCCAGCCAAGTCCTTCAGTCTGATCCGGACGGCTCGCTCCATCGCATCCTGGGCTTCCAATTCATAGCCCAACTGTCGACCCACCTCGACAAGCTGCTCCAAGGCGGCGGCGACTCGCATATCATCCAAGCCAAAACTATTCGCCGCTGACTCGACTGCTTGGAGAAGAATGCGACGCGTGGCTGAGAAATCCCCTACGTTCCTAAGAATCGCCACCTCGGCCATCAGCGATGAGTAGTCGTTGTCGCTCATGGAACTAGTGATTCCTGGCGTATGCTTTGTGTTGCGTCAGATGTGCTCCGCGCATCAGGTAAGCACGCGACGGTACAAAAGCTGAATCCCCTCCTATGGAGGATAGTACGGGTAGGAATAGCCTCCCCTCCCCCCATTCGTCAACCCACGGCAACGCTCACCCGCACTGATTCATCTTGTCGCGGGGCGTGCCGGCGCCGACGAGTTCGGGCACGAGCCGGGGCGGCGGCACCGTCGCATCGTCGGCGGCGATCGTGACGGCCACGCTCTTGTAGGCGGGCGTTCGCGAGAGCGGGTCGGCCGCCTTCGGCACGAGCACGTTGCTCTCGGGGTAATACATCGCCACGCAGCCCGGGCGGATCTGATCAAACGCCGCCACGATCTGCCCTCGCATCTCGCCGGCCGCGCTCGCGATCCGGCAGCGACCGCCGTCGGTGAGGCCGTGCTGCCGCACGTCGTCGGGATGGATGAGCACGATGTCCCGCCGCGTCTGGTTGCGGTAGAGGTCTTCCTCCTCGTAGACGACGGTGTTGAACTGCCCTTCGCTGCGGATCGTCATCAGCGTGAGCCCCTCCGGCGCGGGCGGCAGGTCATGCACGACGAGGACCGCCTTGCCGTCGGCGGTGGGAAACGCCGGGCGGTCGATCGCCCGCCCGGGGATGGAAAACTCCTTCTTCGTGCGGTCGATCTCCGCAATCTGCTCGAGGCCCGGCACGATCGCCGCAATCGCCGTGCGAATCGTGCGGGTGTGGCTCATGTCGCGCCAGTTCACCGGGCCGCTCTCGCCGAGCACCCGCGTCGCGAGGTCGGCGATGATCTCCACCTCCGCCCGCGGCCCTACGTGGCGGGGTTTGCCGCCGTCGGAGAGCCGGATGTAGCTGAACATGCTCTCCTGTGTGGAGGGCTCAGGCTCCTCGTCCCGCGCGAGCACCGGGAGGATGATCGTCTCCTCGCCACCGGTGCCCCAGGCGTGGCCGGTGTTGAGCGACGTGCTCAGGTAGACGACCGTGTCGATCTTCCCCATCGACCGGCGGGCGTAGGTGGCGTCGGGGCTCGAACCGTAGAGGTTGCCGCCGAGGCAGACGGCAAACCGCATCTCGCCGCGGTCGGCGGCGTCGAGGCATTCGAGCGTGTCGTAGCCCTTCATCGTGGGCAGCGTCACGCCGTAGTGCTTCTGGAGCCGGTCGAAGATCGCTTGCTTCAGCGTGGGTGTGACGCCCACCGTGCCCATTCCCTGGATGTTGGAGTGGCCACGGATAGGCTGCAGACCGGCGCCAGGCCGGCCCACCATCCGCCGCATCAGCGCCAGGGCAGCGATCGCCTGCACAGTCGCCGCGCCATGGAGGTGATGGGTGATACCCATCGTCCAGGCAAACACGGCCCGCTTGCTCGCCGCGTACTGCTCGGCCATCGAATCGATCTCGCCCTTCGCAACGCCCGACTTCACCACGATCTCGTCCCAGGAGAGGGCGTCGAGCCGGGCGGCCAGTTCTGGCCAGCCGCGACAGTGGGCGGTAAGAAAGGCCTCGTCCACGATCGGGTCGTCGGCGCGAGGCCGCTCCGCGTGGAGTTCGCGGAGCCGCTTCATCAGGCCGTAGACGAGCGTTAGATCGCCGCCCACGTGTGGCTGCACGTAGCTGCTGGCGATTTCGGCTCCGAAGACGAGTGCCCACGGGTCGCTCGGCACCGAGAAGTTGACGAGGCCAGTCTCGACGATCGGGTTAACCACGATCACCTTCCCGCCGCGGCGGCGAACCATCATCAGCGTCCGCATCATCCGCGGGTGGTTGCTCGCCGGATTGCCGCCGATCAGGAACACACAGTCGGCGTTTTCCATGTCGTCGAGCGCGATCGTGCCGGCGCTCGTGCCGATCACGCTCGTGAGCCCCACGCCGCTGGCCTGGTGGCAGTAGTAAGAGCAGTTGTTGACGTGGTTGGTGCCGTAGAGCCGGGCGAGAAGCTGGAGCAGGAAGCCGGCCTCGTTGCTCGAGCGGCCGCTGAAGTAGAAGAACGACTCCGCCGGCTTCGTCGCCTTGAGTTTCGCAGCGATCCGCTCCATCGCCTCGGCCCAGTCGATCGGCCGGTAGTGCTGGGAGCCCTTCTCCAGGATCACCGGCTGCACGAGCCGGCCGGCGTGCTCCATCTGGTGCGGCGAAAACGCCCGCAGTTGCGGCAGGGAATACGTCTCGAAAAACGAGGGCTTCACGCCCCCCTGCATGTCGGCCACCATCGCCTGAAACGACTTCTTGCAGACCTCGGGAAAGTGGCCCGCCTCGTTGACCATGCCGCCGGCCTGGCCGCCCATGCCGAGGGCGCAGGTCTTGCAGGCGTTCTTCGACCGCATCGCCTTCCAGAAGGCGAAGAACCCGCCGGCGTCGCGGGACTTCTTCAGCGTGTACATCACCGCGCGAAAGCCGCCGCCGGTGGTCACCCGGCCAAAGAACCTCCCCATCGTATGGCTCCTGAGATGCCGGTCGCGGCAGCGAAGTCGGTCAGTTGCCGGCGGCAGCGGGCGGGTCGAGCAGTTGGATCTCGACCTTCCGGAACTCGACGGGGTGGCTTTCCGACTGCAGCGAAATCGTGCCGCCGGAGAGTTGCTTGTCTCCGCCCTTCGCGGCGAGCGATTCCTTGGCACGCGCGTCCTTCGGGTCCAACTGCGGCTGCTCGTATTCCAGCACCGTCTCGCCGTCGATGATGTGGCGAATCTTCGTGTTGCCGTCCACCTCGATCTCGACCGTCACCCACTGATCACCGCGGTAGGTCTTCGACTTTGAGCTCGTGCAGTGCGGCGTAAAGAGCTTGCCGTCCATCACTACGTGGGTGCCCGGCGTGCAGAGATTGGCGGTCGTCCGCTCCCCAGTGGCAGCACCGCCGAGAAACTGCACCTCGATCGACGCAGGAAAGTCCTTGTCGATGGGCATGGCCGCCGGATCCTCGCCATGGATCATCACACCCGAGTTGCGAAGTGCCCAGTCCTCGCCTCCCGCGCACTGCTCGCCCGTGAACCGATACTCGATCCGCAGCCGATACCGGGAGAAGGGCTCCTTGTAAAAAAGATGCCCATATTTGTTGCCAAACGTCGGATACTTCGCGGGGTCGTAGACGACCTTCAGCACGCCGTCCTCGACGCGGAACGTGTCGCCGTAGTTGTCGCCAAACTTCTCGCCGCGGATCTTCGGGGTCCAACCGTCGAGGTCACGGCCGTTGAAGAGCGGCCGCCACGGCTGCTCGGCCCGGGCAGCGGCCGAAACGCCCAACAGAACGACGAGGCCAAGACCGCAAGCGACGGCCGTTCGCATGTTTCGCACGTGGGGTCTCCAAAGAAGGCAAGGGTTCCGCGTCAGGCCCCCGGGGGATCAAGGCTGACCGTCACCGTCTTCGTCTCGAGATAGGAATCGAGGCCCCGTTCGCCGAGTTCGCGGCCGAAGCCCGACTGCTTGAAGCCGCCGAACGGCGCCGCCGCGTCAAACACGTCGTAGCAGTTGACCCACACGGTGCCGGCTCGAAGCCGCTTGGCGACCTCGTGAGCCCGGGCGATGTCGCGAGTCCAGACCGCGGCGGCGAGTCCGAAGGTGGTGGCGTTGGCACGGTGAATCAGTTCTTCCATGTCGGAGAACTTCAGCACCGAGAGCACCGGTCCGAAGATCTCCTCACGGGCGATCTTCATCTCGTCTTTCACGTTCGTGAACACGGTCGGCTCGATGAAGAAGCCGCGATCGCCCACCCGCCGGCCACCGGCGGCGCAGGTCGCGCCCTCCGCCTTACCCGACTCGATGTAGCCCATGATTTTGTCGAACTGCGCCCTGTCCACCTGTGGCCCCTGCTGCGTTCCCGGATCGAATGGGTCGCCCACTCGCCGCTTCTTGCTCTGCTCGACCACCCGTTCCACAAACTCGCCATGGATTTTGTCCTCGACGAAGAGCCGCGAGCCGGCACAGCAGCACTGCCCCTGGTTGAGGTAGATGCCGACGTGGGCACCAGCCGCCGCGGCGGCGAGATCGGCATCCGCAAACACGATGTTGGGGCTCTTGCCGCCGAGTTCGAACGTCAGCCGCTTCAGCTGGTCGGCCGCCTGCCGCATGATGATCTGCGCCGTCTCACCGGAGCCGGTGAAGGCCACCTTGTCGATGCCAGGGTGCTTCACGATCGCGGCGCCGGCCGTGGGGCCGAAGCCCGGCACGACGTTGATCACGCCGTCAGGCACGCCCGCCTTCTGGGCGAGTCGGGCCATCCGCAGGGCCGTCAGTGGCGTCTGCTCCGCGGGCTTCATCACGATCGTGCAGCCGGCCGCGAGCGCCGGGCCCCACTTCCACGCCACCATCAGAATCGGGAAGTTCCACGGAATGATCTGGCCGGCCACGCCCACCGGTTCGCGGCGGGTGTAGCAGAAGTAGTTGCCGTTCACCGGAATCGTCTGGCCGTGAATCTTGTCGGCCCAGCCGGCGTAGTAGCGGAGGGCGTCGACCGCGAGAGGGATGTCGCCCGTGCGGGCGTCGCTCACGGGCTTGCCGTTGTCGAGCGACTCGAGCGCAGCCAGTTCGTCGATCTCCGCCTCGATCAAGTCGCACAGCCGCATCATGATTCGGCCCCGCTCGCGGGCGTCCATCCGCGGCCACGGCCCCTCGTCAAACGCCTTGCGGGCGGCGCGGACTGCGAGTTCGACGTCGGCGGCATCGCCTTCAGCGACCTGCGCGATCACCTCTTCGGTGGCCGGATTGATCGTCTCGAACGTCTTGCCACTCTTCGCCGGCACCCACTGGCCGTCGATGAAAAGCTGCGTCTGGCGGATCTGCGGCGCCGCAGCGCGGCGGGGGGCGGTGACGGTGGCCATGGCGAATGCTCCCGAAAGCAAAGATGAGGGCAGAGAGTACGGTGAAGCCTGCACGCCGAAGCCGTAGCCCCCGCATGCGGCAAATAATTGCATTCAGCATCGTATCTGCGGTAGCATCGATGTTGCAAGAACGCCGTGGGCCGTTTGGCCCCCGGCCGGTGATACTCATAAAGGAGTGGTGAACGATGCGTGCACTTGCACTGGCGATGGCGATGGTGATGACGGTAGCCGCGGTGGCCTCAGCCGAGGTGACGAGCGGCCCGCAGGTGGGCGAGATGGTGGGGGCCTTCACGGTGACCAAGGTGGCCGGCAACGCCGAAGACGGCGTCACCGACGGCAAGACCCTCTGCTACCGCTGCAAAATGGGTTCGCGGCCAGTGGTGATGGTGTTCGCCCGCTCGGCTGACGAGAAACTGGCAAAGTTCGTCAAGGAACTCGAGGAGGAGATCGAGGAGCATCAGGACGCCAAGCTGACGGCTTTCGTCAACATGATCGGCACCGACGAGGAGGCCCTGAAGAAGGCCGCCGCCGACTTCGTGGCCAAGCATGGCATCACGCGAGTGGCATTCGTCGTTCCCACGCAGGCGAAGGACGGCCCTGAGAATCTCAAGATCGCCCCCGACGCCGACCTCACCGTGGTCTGCTACAAGGAAGGCACCGTGAAGGCCAATCATGCCTTCTCTGCCGGCAGCCTCTCCGACGAGAAGATCGACGCCATCGTCCACGCCTCGTGCGAGATGGCCGAGTAACGTGAGCGTTGTGCCGCTCTGGGGGCGGCTCTGGCGTCTACTGATCACGCAGTATCTGCCCGACGAGGGCTACGCCGCATACCGTGACCGCGCCGTGACTCAGGAAGAGCCACGAGCGCGGATCACGGTGGCGGTGCCCTCCGCCGCCGAGAGCCGACGCCTGTTTGGTGTCGATGTGGCCAAGCGGGGCATCCAGCCGGTGTGGCTGCGGATCGAGAATCGGTCGCCCGGCAGCCTCCGTCTCCAGACGGTGACGATCGACCCGAAGTACTTTACGCCCCTCGAGGCCGCGGGCGTCAACCACTTCTCGATCACGAAGCGGCTCTCCGCGTTTGGCGCGATGAGTTGGCTCTTCTACCCGCTGCTGCTTCTCGTGCCGCTGAAGCTGCTCACGGCCTGGTGGGCAAACGGCCGCATGGACAAGGTCTTCCACCGCCACGGCTTCCGGCTGCGACCGATCGTAACGGGAGAGACGGTCGAGGGCTTCGTGTTCACGACGGTCGATCTGGGCACGAAGGTCGTGCACGTTCGGCTCACCCCGCTCGAGCCGCTGCGGCAGAGCATCGGCCGACTGCTGCATCCGGGCAGCGGCGACAACGCGCCGCCCGTCGACCTGGTGTTCATGATGCCGGTGCCCGGCATCGCCGCCGACTATCTTGACCGCGACTTCGCCGCCATCCGCCCGCCAGCCTCCGTGGAGCCGTGCACGCCCGACGATCTCGTGCCCCGGCTTGAGGCCATGCCAGCGGCCACCACCAACGCCTGCGGCACGAAGACGGGCGATCCGGCAAACCTGGTGGTCGTCGGCACGTTCGAAACGCTCCTCGGTGCGTTTGCCGCGAGATGGGACGAGAGCGAGACGATCTCGCTGAAAACCTGCTGGAAAACCGTGAAGGCATTCCTGCTTGGATCGAGCTACCGCTACTCGCCAGTGAGCGCCCTGCACCTCTTCGGCCGCGTGCAAGACATCGCCCTGCAGCGAACGCGGCACTCGATCAACGAGCGGATCCACCTACGACTCTGGCTCACGCCGCTATCGTTCGACGGGCAGCCGGTGTGGGTGGGTCAGGTGAGCCGCGACATCGGCGTGCGGTTCACGACGAAGGCCTGGAACCTGACCACGCACCGGATCGACCCCGACGTGGACGAGTCGCGAGACTACGTCATCGAGGACCTCGTGGCCGCGGGCCGTGTGAAGGCGGCCGGCTACGTGGGGGGCGTTGGGACGTGCACCCCCGATGCCCCGCGGCGCAACCTGACCGGGGATCCGTTTTTTACCGACGGCAAAAGGGCCGTGATTTTGCTGTCGGCAAGCCGGACCAACTGACAAACCCCAGGAGCGTCGTGCCATGGATCCCACACTCGTCGATCTTCTCCGTGCGCTGCTGCTCGGCCGGGCCGTCGCCGCCCTGGCGACCCTGCACGACGGCCGGCCGTTCGCATCGATGGTGCCGTTCGCCGTGACCAAGACCGGCGGGCGACTGCGGCTGGTCGTGCACGTGAGCGGGCTGGCGGCCCACACCCGCGACATGCGGTCGGTGCCCGAGATCTGCCTGATGGTGATGGCGCCCGAGATGGACGACGTGCCGCCGCAGGCGCTGCCGCGGGTATCGATCTCGGGGCAGGCGGAGTTCATCGCGAAGGACGATCCGGAGCACGCGATGCTCAAGGCCGCCTACCTCGGAAAGTTCCCCGAGGCTGCCGATCTGTTTCAACTCGGGGACTTTTCGATCGTGGCGATCGAACCAACGTCGGCCCGGTTCGTGGCCGGGTTCGCCCGCGCGATGACGCTGTCGGCAGAATCGCTCACCGCCGCGTTCCATGAGTCACCAACGTCGTGACCGCGAGCAGGTTTCCTGCGACGATCGCGAACTTTCCGAACCCCCTGACGCGGTCTGGTCTGCGGGGTATATTCCTGGCATCAGGGCGGCGTAGCTCAGTTGGTTAGAGCACCGGCTTCATAAGCCGGGTGTCGCCGGTTCAAGTCCGGCCGCCGCTAGTGGATCGAAAATGCTGCCGAGAGCGTGAAAAACGCTCACCGGCTCCGCGAGGAGTCGTGCGGCTTCCGAACGGCAAAAACCCAGTACGTACTGGATTTGCCTAACTCTGGAGGCTTCACGATGCCTGCTGGGAAAATCCGGGACGGGAGCGGTTTTTCCCGGCTACCGAAAATCGCTCCCGTCCCCGATTTACCCAGCCGTACTGGGGCTGGAACATGGCGTGGAGCCCCGACAGCCGTTTGCTGTGCGGCGTCGTCCAGTTGCGAAACGGCCAGACTGCAGTAGCGGTGCAGTCGCTGCAGCTGCCCGAAGCAGACGACGCCAATCGTGGCGGCATTCGCCTCGTCAGCGTCGGACGCGAGATCAACAGAGATGTCGCATGGCATCCGTCCGGAAACAGCATCGTGTTTACGGCCTTCTCTGCAGCAATCGGCCGTTTCCAGATGTTCGAGTTTGATCCGTCGATTGATTCGATCCCCAGCGCCGTGGCCGGCCAAACTGCCACGAACAACTTCGACCAGTGTTGGTCGGCGGACGGAAAAACGTTGGTGTACGTGGCCCACTTTAATGTTGACGAGGCCGAACCAAGCGATGCAGCGGACTCGCGATGAAATCGGGCGGTGTGGATAATCCCTTGGTCGCGAGCCTTTGATCGGGAACGTTCTCCCGGCGAAAAGCCGCTCGCACCCGGTGGCTGTACGGGCGTTCCGTCATCTGGTATCGTGGACCTCTTGTTTCGTACCTGCCCCGAGCGACCTGAGGTGCTCCGTTGACATTTACTGCTGTCTTCATGCC
>QWPO01000139.1 GCA_003669255.1 Planctomycetota bacterium
CCGACCGTCGCAGTGCTCGTAGGAGTCGCCGCGGGGCTGACGGCAGTCGCCCTCGCTCGAAAAACGTAGTCGACCTGCCATCGCCGCTGGTGGCTTCGAGAACAACGCCTACTCGTGGCAGCCGTTCGGCGACTCCCCGTCGCGGGCCTGGAACGGCGTGACCTTCGATCTCGAAAGCCCCGGCCAGACGGATTTCACGCTCACCTTCACCAACACCTCGATCGCGGTCGGCAGCAGGCGTGTCTGCCACACGCTCGTGGCTCACCGGCCACTCATCAGCTCGGCAATGCTGGCGGAGGAGCCATTGGCCGGGCTATCCTTTTCCTTACCTCCACTCACATCCTCGGAACGCTTCCGAAGTGGGACGGCCAGAGCGTGTTCGTGACCGGCATGACGCCGTTTCACCACACGCTGTCGATCGGCTGAGTGCCCGCCTGGTTGTTTGAGAAATTGAGAGCCACTATGAAAACCAATCTGCTCCTGTGGTGCGGGGTCGTCGTCTGTCTGCTCGTGGTCGCCCCGCGGTCCCTGCGTGGCGCGAACGCCGAGCCAACGGTCGAGGACGGGACGGCCACGCTCGAGATCGACACCCGCGGCCCGAGCGTGCCCTACAGCCGGCTGATCTTCGGCGGCTTTCTCGAACACTTTGGCAGTCAGATCTACGGCGGCGTGTTCGAGCCTGGGTCGCCGCTCGCCGATGCCCAGGGATTCCGGACCGACGTTGTCGCGGCCCTGAGGGAATTACGGGTGCCGATCGTCCGTTGGCCGGGAGGCTGTTTCGCCAGCGGCTACCACTGGGAGTGGGGCATTGGCAAGCATCGCCTGCCCACCGAAGACATGGCCTGGGGCGTCGTCGACCCCAACACCTTTGGCACCGACGAATACGTGCAGCTCTGCCGGCTGCTCGACTGGCAGCCGTACATCTGCAACAACGCCGGCAACGGCACCGTTGCCGAGATGAAAAGCTGGGTTGAATACTGCAATGCCCGGGAGGGAAAGTATGCCGACGAGCGGGCGGGCAATGGGCACCCCCAGCCGTGGAACGTGCGGGTCTGGAGCATCGGCAACGAAAACTGGGGCGCGCACGAGATCGGCTACAAGCCGATCGAACAGTGGTCTCCGCTGGTGCTGGAGGCGGCGTTGGCCATGAAGGCGGCCGACCCCGGCATCCAGTTGTCGGCCGCGGCGTTGCCAGACCGAAAGTGGATGCTGCCGATGCTCGCGCAGGCGGGCGAGCACCTCGACTATATCTCCCTGCACAGTTACGCACTGCCCCTGCACGGCCGCAATGACATGCCCGACTACCTCACCTGCATCATGGAGTCGGAGGGACCGGAAAAACTGATCGTCGGAGCCGTCGACATCCTCGAGGAGAGCGGACACCGTGGACGGATCAAGATCGCCTACGACGAGTGGAACCTGCGGAGCTGGCACCATCCGGGATTTCCCCGCCAGGCGGTGGCCGATGCCTCAAACCCCGAGGTGCAGGCACTCGTGGAAGCTCGCGAAAATAACGAGATCGCCTCGCAGTACACGATGGCCGACGCTCTCTTTAGCGCCTCCTTCTACAACTCCTGCCTGCGTCATGCCGCCGATGTGGGCATGGCCAACATCGCGCCGCTGGTGAACACCCGCGGACCGCTCCATGTGCACTCCCGAGGGCTCGTGCGGCGGACACACTTTCACACAATGGCGATCTATGCCACTGAACTCGAGCCGCGGGTTGCGGCGACCAAGGTCGGCGCAGGGCCGCTGGTCCATGGCGATCGGCGGGTGGCCGCGGTCGATGCCGTGGCCACCGTGGATGAGAGCGGACAGAACATTGCCGTGGCGATCGTGAACCGCCATCCCGACCGGACGGTGGCCTGCCGGATTGGCGTCGATGGCCGCCCCCTCCCGGATGGCAGGTATGCTGCCATCGTGCTGGCGGGCGACTCCCCCGAGGCGTTCAACGATATCGACCACCCCGATCGCGTGGTCCCCGAGACCACGCAGATCGACTGCGTGCGCGGCACACTCACGCTACCGGCTCACTCGCTGACGATTGTCAAAACTGCGGTGACGACGCGGGCGAGATAGACCCCGTTGGTCGGCTGATGGGCCCGCGTGCGACGCCCTACCGGAGTTCTTGCCGGGCGCGGCCGTCGGCGGGCACGCAACGCACGGCTCCGCCCGTTTCTCCCGCCCCGTGATCCACGCGAATACTGGTTGGTCACAGCGCTGCCGGGTTCTCGAACCAATACAGCCCTGACTTTCCAGGGGCCACGATGTCGACGTCACCGTCGGCATCCATGTCGTAGATCGCCATCTGTAGTCCGGTTCCCGCGGAGCCGGGCCGGAAATCCTTCAAGGCATCACGCTGTTCCGGATTGAGCGGCGCTGCGGGGGCTGGGTCACCGAGATAGACCACGCTCTTCGACCAGGTCGAGGTGCCGCGGTTGTACTTGTAGAGAAACAGACAGGGCTCCGCCGTGGCGCCGGGCTCGCTGGCATGCGCGTAGATCCGTTTTCCCGTGACGAACTCAAATTCGCCGTCCCGATCGAAGTCTGCGAGAGCCAGGACATGGACCTGTGAAAAGCTCGTATCGATGTCCTCCTTCGTCCACGTGCGTTTGCCGTCTGCGTCGGTCGACTGTTTCAGCCAGTACAAACCGACGTCATGTCCCATTCCCCAGGCGATATCGGTGTCGCCATCCCCGTCGAAGTCATGCCCGATGATTTCGATGCTGGCGGTTCCGAACTGAAACTCCGGGTGGAATACCCATTCGCCCGTTCGCTCGGCCGGCTGTTCGTACCAGCCCGTCGGAGCGATCAGATCGATTCTTCCATCGCTATTGATATCGCCATGGCCGATCCCATGGCCGGCGCCTTGGGTTCCGAGCGATCGCTTTGTCCATGCCACGGCCGGTGATTTCGATGCGAGTTCATAGAAGACAACCTTGTCGCCCACGTTGGGGATGAAGACGGGCGTCTTGTCGCCATAGAGATCGAGGAGATAGCCCGTCTCCATGGAGCCGGGCAGGTCGATCGTGTGTTCGGTCCATGGCGTCGTGGGGTCCGCCGGCTGCTCCACCCAGGCGACTGTTTTGCTGAAGTACGCGCATGTGATGATGTCGACTTTTCCGTCTCCATTGACGTCGAGCGGCGCATCGGCGAAATCCTCGTGGTACTGCGGATTGGTTCCCAGGGGCACATTTCGCACCTTGTGCTGCGTCCACGTGGGAGCGGCATACCAGGAGTCTCCGCAAAACACGTCGAGCTTGCCGTCGCCATTCACATCGGCGACGCCCACCGCCTCGAATGGCGACCGGTGGTTGATGGTGTGCTTCTTCCACTGGGCGGCTTCATCCGCACGAAGGAGCGGTGCTGCGGAGTGAACGGATGAGATCGCGACGGCGACGATGAGCAAAGAGAATCGAAGGTGCTGCATAGTCTCGTCTCCGGAGAGGCGACCGTTCGAAAGCGAAGGGTTCAGTTTACGAGTGTAGCGTGAGCCCAATTTCCGCCCGCGTCAATGACTGCTCGGTGGGGCCAGCCGCGGGGGCGGGAGGGCGTTCACGATGCAACGGCTCTCGATTCGGTGGTCGTGTAGCGACGCCGGGAGAACGGCGGCGGCTCGCCCGGCTACATCCGGTAGAACTCATCCCAGCCCTTGCGCGGCGGTACGCCGCCAGATTTGGTGGCTGACACCTTTTTTTTCCCGTGCGTAGGTGCCGAGGCCCGCCGGCGGCCGTCACGGCTTCGGCAGTGGCCGCCAGCGAATGTTCCGGGCCTCGCCCACCGTGGCGTAGGTTGCGATCCCGAGCGGCTTGCTCGCCGCCACCTCGTTGCGGACCGAGATCCGGCGGTTCTCGATGTCTTGATCGACGACCATCTCGCCGTCGACGGCACATTCGATCCGCCGCGGGGTGACCCGCACGACGACGGCATACCACCGCCCCTTCTCGAAGGTCATCGTGTCGGTCGTCTCATTGTCGCCCGCGTCGCGGCCGTCAATGCTCGACAGCCCCGTGATCGACCCGCCCCAGCCACCGAGGATGAGGCTGCAGCACTCGTCGCCGACGGGAAATGTAAGCCCGCAGAAGAAGTCGTTGCCGTCCACCCGCCGCGCCTCGAGGGTGAGTTCGTAGGAATCCCTCGGCGGCTCGCCCCCCCACGTCACCCCGTTGAGATCGGCTCCAGACGGAATCCGGATCGCCCCATCGACGACCGTTGGCGCCTCCCCGCCCCCGAATGGCGTGGGCTGCCAGTCGCCGAGCGTCCGCCCGTCGAACAGCGGCCGCCAGCCCGTGATGGCGTTGGGCACCACCGCCCCATCCGCCACCGCCGCGGGATCGGCGGCCCATGCCATCGGCATCATGGCGGCCACCGCCGCCACGGCGAGCGTCACTCTTGAACTCATCGGCCTCATCTTCCGCCTCCGCCATGAATCACTTGCAATGGCGCAAAGTCTATCGGTCGTGGCCGTCACCCGCCACCAGTTCCCGAACGAGTCCCGCGGCGTGATAGACGTGCTCGAGCGCGGCCACGATCGCCGTGGCATCCACCGCGACAGCGCGGGCCCGTAGGTCGTCGTAGGCGATGTCGAGCACGAGTGAGTCGATGTTGCCGTCGAAGATCACTCCCACCAGTTCGCCTTTCCGGTTGACAACCGGGCTGCCGGAGTTGCCGCCGATGATGTCGGCGGTGGAGATGAAGTTGAAATGCGTCTGCCGGAAGGCCTCGTTGGCGGCCGGAGAGTCGCGAAACGCCCGCCACCGCGGCGGCAGGTCGAACGGCGGCGCTTCGCCGGTGGTGGCGGCCCGGGCGAAGAGCCCACCGAACGTGGTAAACGGTGCCGTGGCAGCCTTCGCTCCCCCGTCCAAGCCCCGCACCGTGCCGTAGGCCAGCCGGAGCGTGAATGTGGCGTCGGGGTAGCCCGCCGCTCCCTCGCGGGCAAACCGGGCCCGGGCCAGCTCGCCATGCGCCTGCTGCTTCACTTCCTGCGCAGCCTCCGCGATTCCCCGCACCCGCCGCGACTCGGCGTCCACCAGCCGCGCGAGGCCGAGCATCGCATCCGTCGATACCGCAACGGCCTCCGCTCCGCCGTCGTAGAGCTCTCGGCGGGTGTCGGCGACCGCCGTCCCTGTCGCGGTCAGCGGCCGTCTGCCGAGCATGGTGCCGGCCACGAGTTCCTCCGCCCGGTCGCGGGGCGACCGACCTGCCAGCACCCGCCCGACGAGTTCGTCATCGCCGCCGAGTGTGGTGGCGAGGAACGTCAGCGAATCGGTGAGCTTCACGACCTCAAACGCGTCGTAGATGGGTTCGTCCGAGAAGAGCTGATGCTCCAGCGACTCGAGGTTGGAGTCGCGGTATTCCCGCAGCCGCGTGCCGCTCGGCCTGCCCCGCTCCTCGGCAGCTCTGAGGATCCCGCGGGCGTTCCAGAAATACTGGCTGGTGAAGGCGGCCGCCCCCTCCAGCAGTCGGTACCGCACGAGGATCCCGTCGAGCGTCCGCTGCGCCTCCTCGATTCGGGCGTAGGGCGATGCCGCACCGCCACGCTCCCCCTCAGGCGTGCGGCGGAGGTGGGCCTCGGCCTCCCGCTTCCCCGCCATGATCCGCGGCTCCAGCAGTCCGGCGAGCACGCCCGACCGCGCCTTGCGTCCATTCTCGACGCCGAGCAGATCCTGACGCGCCTGCCGCCGCTCCTCGGGCCCCTCGGCCGCATACGCGCCGACGACCGCCTCCAGCCGGTTGAGAATCTGGAGGTCGAGGGGCAACCGCCGGTCGCGGAGCGATACGAGTTCGGCGACCGTGTTGGCCCGATCGGTGTGGCCGGGATGCCCAGACACAAACATGAGGTCGCCGTCGGCCACGCCGTTCTCGGCCCACGCCAGATGGTGCTCCACCCGGGCCGGCCGGCCATGCTCGTAGGCGCGGAAGAAGCAGACGTCGAGGTTGAACCGGGGAAACTCGAAGTTGTCGGCGTCGCCGCCAAAGAAGGCGATCTGCTGCTCCGGCGCGAAGACCAGCCGCACGTCGGTGTATTTCTTCGCGCGGTAGAGGTGGTAGGCGCCTCCTTGATAGAGCGTGACCACGTCACTCCGTAGTCCGGTCGCCGCCAGCGACTCCTTTTCGATCTCGGCCATCGCCGACCGGCGGGCGGCGAAGGCCGATTCAGCCGACATCCCGGCGGCCACCGCCGCCTGAACGCGGTCGGTCACGTCCTCGACTGACACCAGCACGTTGAGTTCGAGATCGTGGCACGCCAGTTCGTCCTCCCGGGTCGCGGCGGCAAATCCCTCCCGCAGGTAATCGTGGGCCGGATCCCCCAGCTTCTGGATCGCGTCGGCGCCCACGTGGTGGTTGGTGAGCACGAGGCCGTCGGCCGAGACCAAGGCCCCCGACCCGCCCGAACTGAACCGCACGCTCGACCGCTGGAGATGGAGAAGCCAGTCGGGCGTGATGGCCATGCCGTGATCGCGCTCGAGCTGCTCGACCGGCGGGGCTGAAAAGAGCCACATTCCCTCGTCGCTGCCAGCCCGGCCTGCGGCAGTGAGCCCAATCACGCAGGCCATCGCCCATCCCCTTGACGCGGTATTGAACATCTGTACACTTCCTGGTGTCGGTTGTCCGTTCCAGCCTGAAACAGGCCGACCGATCCGGCCGGCAGCCGCGCTGCGACCGGCCCACACCGTACGCCCCGAGGAACGCACCATGCTCGCCCGCCTGCAGACTTTCTCATTGTTCGGGATTGAGGCGGTTCCTGTCGACGTCGAAGTCGATGTCTCCAGCGGATCCCTTCCAGCAACGGTGCTCGTGGGCATGCCGGATGCCGCCATCCGCGAGAGCACGCACCGGGTGGCCCGGGCGATGGTCAACTCGGGTTTCAACCGGCCGAACGAGCGGATCGTGGTCAATCTTGCCCCGGCCGAACTGCCCAAGCAGGGTGCCACGTTCGACCTGCCGATCACGCTCGGCATCCTCGCCGGAAGCGGGCAGTTTTCGTCGGATCGCTTGCTTGACTACGCCGTCGTGGGCGAACTCTCGCTCGAGGGCACGACGCGGCCGACCCGCGGGGCCCTGTCGATCGCGATGGCAGCCGCCCGCCAGAGGCGAGAGCAGAGCGACGGCGAGCGGCCGCTGAAGGGCGTCGTGGTGCCTGCCGCCAGCGCCATGGAGGCGGCCGTGGTGGAAGACATCGAGGTGATCCCCGTTTCGTCGCTCGCGGAGGCGGTCCGATTTTTCGCCGGCGACCTCAACATCCCGCCGGCCCCTCCGCGAGTCTCTGAGTGGTTCGACCGCTACGCCTCCTACGACATCGACTTTGCCGACGTCCGTGGGCAGGAGGCGGCCAAGCGGGCGATCTGCGTGGCCGCAGCGGGGGGGCATAACGTACTGATGGTCGGCCCGCCCGGGGGAGGTAAAACGATGCTCGCCAAGCGGGTTCCTACAATCTTGCCGCCACTCTCGGCGGCAGAGTCA
>QWPO01000079.1 GCA_003669255.1 Planctomycetota bacterium
CCTCTTCCCACCGTGGTCCCTTCACCACGAGCAGGCGGCCATAGCTGCCGGCGATCGGCTCGAACCAGCCGAGGAGCTTGCCGAGGGGCGCGACGGCGCGGACGACGAGCGTGTCGAAGCGGCCGGGACCCGACGGCCGCTTGGCGACGATCGCTTGGGCCGCGTCTGCATGCACGGGGATCGTGAGGCCCGCCTCGCGGACGATCTCGCCGACCGCCCGCGCCTTCTTGGCCACGCTGTCGCAGAGTTCGACCCGGAGGTCGGGTCGGAGGATCGCCAGGATCACGCCCGGCACGCCACCTCCCGTGCCGACGTCGAGCACTCGCTCGCCGTGGGCCAGGTGCGGGGCGATTGCTGCGGCGTCGGCCACGTCGCGGGAGACAAATGCCTCGGCATCGATGTGCCGCGTGAGATTCAGCCGCTCATTCCATGCCCAGAGGCTGGCCGCATATGCGGCCAGCCTCTGCATGGCTTCAGGCGGAACGACGAGCCCGAGGCGATCGCACTCCGCCGCGATCGACTGCACGAGGACGTCGTTGATCACTTGATGAACAGCATCTCGCGGTAGGTCGGGAGTGGCCAGAGGTCGTCCGGCAGGATGACCTCGATTTGGTCCGCCGTTTCCCGCAGCGCCACCATCGCCGGGATCACGTCGCCGTAGAAGTGCTGCACCTCGGCCCGCAGGTCGCCGCCGCCGTGGTGGCCGAGCGTCTTCTCGAGCGACTCGATCCGCCCCTCGAACTCGCCAACGAGCTTCGTGAGCTTGTCGAGCGTGCCCATATGGGGCGCGTTGCCGAGGCTCTTGAGCTTGGTGGCGATGTCGACGAGCTCGCCCTGATAGCGGTAGCCCGCCGGCAGGATCATCGTCTTGGCGATCTGCAGGGCGGCCTGGGCTTCGGTGTTGATGTCCTTGCAGTACCGCTCCATATAGATCTCGTAGCGGCTCTGCATCTCCCGCTTCGAGAGCACACCGTACTTCTCGAACATCTCCAGGTTCTTGGGGGCCACGAGCTGGTCGAGGGCCTCGGGCGTCGCCCGATGGTTGGGCAGGCCCCGTTTTGCGGCTTCCTCGTGCCACTCCTGCGAGTAGCCGTTGCCGTTGAAGATCACCGCCTTGTGCTCGGAGATGATCTTCTGGAGGAGCTTCTCGACAGCACCGGGCAGCTTCGCCTGGTCGCCACCCGTGGCCTTTTCGAGCTCGGTGGCGATGTAGTCGAGGCTCTCGGCCATGATCGTGTTCAACGCCACGAGTGGGCCGGCGATCGACTGGCTCGATCCCACGGCACGGAACTCGAACTTGTTGCCGGTGAAGGCAAACGGGCTCGTCCGGTTGCGGTCGCCGGCGTGCTTCGGCAGCGGTGGCAGCGTGTCGACGCCGACCGTCAGCGTGCCGGTGCTCTTGGAGCTGGTCGCCTTGCCCTTCTCGATCTGCTCGAAGACATCGGCGAGCTGCTCGCCGAGGAAGATCGAGATGATCGCCGGGGGCGCCTCGTTGGCGCCCAGCCGGTGATCATTGCCGCTGGAGGCCACCACGGCCCGGAGCATGTCGCCGTGCTTGTGGACCGCGCGGATCACCGCGGCGCAGAACACGAGGAACTGCATGTTGGCGTGCGGCGTCTCGCCCGGCTCGAGGAGGTTGCCGAGCTTGCAGCCGAGCGACCAGTTGACGTGCTTGCCTGAGCCGTTGATGCCGGCAAAGGGCTTCTCGTGCAGCAGGCAGGCCATGCCATACTTCTGGGCCACCCGCGTCAGCGTCTGCATGATCGCCTGCTGGTGGTCGGTGGCGATGTTGGCGTTTTCGTAAATTGGGGCGATTTCGTATTGGCTGGGGGCCACCTCGTTGTGCCGCGTCTTGACCGGCACGCCGAGTTTGTAGAGCTCCCGCTCGCCATCCATCATGCAGGCCAGCACCCGCTCGGGGATCGCCCCGAAGTACTGGTCCTCGAACTCCTGGCCCTTGGGGGGCTTGGCGCCGAAGAGCGTGCGACCCGTCATCGTGAGGTCGGGCCGGGCGAAGAAGAAGTTGCGGTCGATCAGGAAGTACTCCTGTTCGGGACCGGCCGAGGCGCTCACCTGGCCGACGTCCTTGTGGCCAAACAGAGCGAGCACGCGGCGAGCCTGCTTGTCCACCGCCTGCATGCTCCGCAGGAGCGGGGTCTTCTTGTCGAGCGCCTCGCCCGTCCACGAGCAGAAGGCGGTCGGGATGCAGAGCGTGGTGCCGTTGGGGTTGTCGAGGATGTACGCCGGACTCGTCGGGTCCCAGGCGGTGTAGCCGCGGGCCTCGAACGTGGCACGGAGGCCGCCCGACGGGAAGCTCGAGGCGTCGGGCTCGCCCTGAATCAGTTCCTTGCCGGAGAACTCAGCGATCGCGTCACCGTCGCCAGTCGGCGTGAGGAAGCTGTCGTGCTTCTCGGCGGTGAGGCCGGTGAGCGGGTAGAAGACGTGGGCGTAGTGGGTGGCGCCCTTCTCGATTGCCCAGTCCTTCATCGCCAGGGCGACCGCGTCGGCGATGCCCGGATCGATCGGCTTGCCCTGCTTGATTGTGGCCTGGAGCGCCTTGTAGACGCTCTTCGGCAGCCGGTCCTTCATCACCGCGTCGCTGAACACGTTGGCGCCAAAGATTTCGCTGGTCGGCGTCTCACGAAAGTTCCAGGCCTGGCCGTTGGCCTTGTAGTTGTTGATGGCGGCGATGGCGCTCGAGCGGGCGGTGGTCATGAGGATTCCTTCTGAGGAGAAAGGTGCTGAGGGGAAAGGTGATGAACGGTGAGCTGGAATCTGGCTGGGGATCTAGCTGGGGTTCTGGCGACGCCGAAACACAATAGAGGATCGGGGTCACGCGTGTCCGCTCACACGCGAAACCTCAGGATCAGGTTCGGTCCTTCGCAGCCAGAAGAAGTTCAGCGACGGACCACGTTTCAAGCCGAGGGCCAGACTATCGGCGGAGCGAGCCGTGTTCAAGTCGCGGCCACCGGCAGCCGGGCTGGTTCAGCGGGCGGCCGTGGACCGGCCCGACGGGCGGGCGGCCGGGCGGGGAACCGCGCGGCGGGCGACGTCCGTGGCCGCCGCCAGAGCCGCATCCCCTGCAGCGACAGGCATCTGGCCGTCTACGGGACGGGCGGTCGCATGGACCGCCACGTCCGGCTCGACGCCGACGCCGCTGTACGGGAGGCCTCGCGGGGAGAAGAACTTCGCCGTCGTCAGCCGCATCCCCACGCCGGCGGCGTCGAGCGGGAAGATGCCCTGGATGGAACCCTTGCCATAGCTCCGCGCCCCGACGATCGTGCCGCGGCCGTGGTCGCGGATGGCGCCCGCGAAGATCTCGCTGGAACTTGCCGAGTCGCCATCGATCAGCACCACCAGCGGCATCCGCCAGGTGCCGGGGCGACCAGCCGAGTAGTTGAAGTCTTCGTCCGGGCTTCGGCCGCGGGTGGCGACGACCAGGCCCCGCTCAAGGAACAGATCGGCCACATCGACCGCCGCCGAGAGCAGGCCACCGGGATTGCCGCGGAGGTCGATCACCAGCGCTCGCATGCCCGCCGCATCGAGTCGCCGCAGGGCGGCCTCGAGGTCGGCCGCGGTGGTCTTCTGGAACGAGGTGAGCTTGAGTGCGGCGATGCCGGCGGTGGCGTCGAGCATCCGCACTTCCTCGATACTCGGCACCTCGACGTGCTCGCGGCGAACCGTCACGGCACGAGCTGGCGCCGGTGCCCGCAGGATGGCAAGCGTGACGAGCGACCCCTCGGGACCCTGCAGGAGGTGGGCGGCCTCATCGACGCCCATGCCGGCGAGCGAACGGCCGCCCACGCCCACGAGGTGGTCGCCGGCACGGATGCCTGACCGCTCCGCAGGGCTGCCGGGGATCACGTGGACCACGAGCAGGCCGTCGGCGGCGCTCTTGAGTTCCACGCCAAGACCGACGAAGTTGCCCTCGATCTGGGCGTAGAGGTCGTCGAGTTGCCCATTGGTGAGGAAGGCAGAGTATTCGTCGAGCCCGCCGACTGCGGCGGCACTCATCTCCATGAGCGTCACGGCCGGGGCGACGCCAAGGATCGAGTGGGCGGCGCGGGCGACCCAGGCCGCGACGGCCTCCGCGTCATCCTGGGATCCGACGCTGCGGCCCGCGACGATCCGCGTCACCTGTTCCCGGTAGACGCTCGTCCGTTCCGGCGTGGCCTGGGCAGCGTGGGCCGCCACAAACGCCGGCTCTTCTAGGGCAACGTCCACAGCCCTGATCCCGCGGTTGACGAGCCGGGCGTAGTCGGGGGCGTCGACGTGATGCGAGCCGATCCGGGAGAGCACCTCGCCGTAGACCTGTCGGGCGTCGGTTTCTGAGAGGCCGGCGAGCTGGTTGCGAAATGCCGGCTCGGCATGCCGCCGGGCGACGTCGCAGTGGAGTTTGGCGAGGTCGTACTGGTGGCGGAGTGCCGCGGCGAGCGTGCCCTTGCGGGCGGCGGTCTCACAGATGCTCACGACGTCGGACCAGCGTCCCTGGTGGACGAGTGCCGTGGTGCGGGCTGCGAGATCCTCGTGGGGAATGGCAGCCGCGATCGCCAGATCGGCCGGCTCGGGCGCGACGGGGGCCCACGAAGCCGGCTCGGCGGCCGTCGTCCACGATCCGATGCCCCACGCGACGAGCGTCGCTGCGATCAGCAGGCCGGCGCGGATGAGCCGACTGAGACCGCGCGACGGCAGGGAGCGGGCAACTGGCACGATGGCATCCGTTCGCACTTGCCGCGAATGGTCGCGGTGGCCGGCGGTCGATCCATTGACCGCTCGCGATTATGGATCACGAAAGGGCCGCGGGCAAAAAAACCGGACGCCCGAAATCCCACAATCGATGCCTGAAAAAGCCTCCGCAGCCGCTACGACCGTTACCGACGGCAAGGCCGACACGTTGGTAGGATGGGAGCGTGACGCACCAGCCCCCTCAGACCGATTCGGATGGCCGCGAACGCGGGGCCGCGATGCGGGTCGACGAACAGTCGCCAGTCACGCTTGTGCTCCTCGACCGCGTGCGCGATGGCGATGCCGACGCCGTCAATCGGCTTCTCGAGCGACACCGCGCCGCGATTCGCCGGATGATCGACGCCAGGATGGACCGCGTGATCGAGCGGCGGGTCGACGCCAGCGACATCGTGCAAGACGTGATGATCGAGGCGAACAGGCGACTGACCGACTATCTCGCCAACCCCACGATGCCGTTTCGGCTTTGGTTGCGGCACATGGCCCGCGATCGGCTCATCGACGCTCACCGTCGCCATCGCGTGGCGGCCACGCGCAGCCTCGACCGCGAGGTACCGATGGTGGCTCGCGACGGCGAGGACTCCTCGGCCGACGGGCTCGTCGGAATCGCCGACCGGGAACTGACTCCGGCGGCGGCGGCGACCTGGCACGAGTTGGAGCGGCGGTTCGCCGCGGCGGTCGACCTGCTCGATGATGTCGATCGACAGATCGTGCTACTGCGGCACTTCGAGCATCTCTCAACGTCTGACGCGGCTGAAATCCTTGGCCTCTCGAAGCCCGCCGCCGGGATGCGGTATCTCCGGGCCATGCGTCGGCTCCGGAGCCTGCTCGACGGCGGCCCGGACGGTTCCTGAGGCCTCATCCGCCACCGAGCCGCGCCTATCATTTTCCAGGGTTTCGTTCCGCGCTTCATCGCCAGCCCATGCCAACCCGCTTCCGTGCCATCGACGCCGAACTCGCCCCCGAGCGAGAGGAGTTCCTCGCGCAACTCGTCGAGGAACTCTCCGAGTGCGATGGTTCAGAAGCCCAGCGGCGACTCGACGCCATGGTTGCCCAGCACCCCGACCTCGCTGGCCAGCTCCGCGAGTTGTTCGCGACGATGTCGATGGCCGACGCGGTGGCCGAAGAGTCGACGATCATGCTGCCGCCCGGCGTGGCCGCGAAGCTCCGGCAGTGCGATGATCCGCGGGCGACTCTGCCAATGGCTCCGACCGGCCCGGCCGCCCCGGTGTCGCGGCCCGGAGCGTTCGTGCCCGGGGCCACGCCGCTGCCCGCCCTGTTTGGTGACTACGAACTCGAAGAGGAGATCGGTCGCGGCGGCATGGGCGTCGTCTACCGGGCCGTGCAGCTGAGCCTCGGCCGGACCGTGGCGGTGAAGATGCTGCTCCGTCGTGATCTCGCCAGCCCAGCCGACCTCTCCCGGTTTCGAAGCGAGGCCGAGGCTGCCGCCCGCCTCGACCACCCGGGTATCGTGCCGATTTTCGAAGTCGGCGAGCACGACGGCCTGCCCTTCTACAGCATGCGGCTGATCGAGGGCACCACGCTCGCCAAGCGGCTCGCCGCCGGGCCGCTGCCGTCACGCGAGTCGGCGGCCTTGCTGGCGAAGGTGGCCGACGCGATGCAGGCCGCGCACGACCGCGGCGTGCTCCACCGCGATTTGAAGCCGTCGAACATTCTGATCGACACAGCCGGGGAACCGCTCGTCTCCGACTTCGGCCTTGCCAAGCGGCTCGAGGATTCCGATTCGGTCACGCACACCGGCGCCATTCTCGGCACACCCTGCTACATGTCGCCCGAGCAGGCCGCCGGCAGCCGCGGCGATGTGGGGCCGGCGAGCGATGTCTGGAGCCTCGGCGCCATCCTCTATCAGACGATCTGTGGCCGGCCGCCGTTTCAGGCGTCGACGCCGATGGACACGCTCCTGGCGGTGCTCGAGGCCGATCCGCCCGCGCCGCGATCGGTCAGCCCGGCGGCCGATCGTGATCTCGAGATGATCGCGCTCAAGAGCCTGCAGAAGCCGCAAGACCTCCGCTACGTGTCGGCCGCGGCGCTCGCCGCCGACCTGCGGGCCGCGCTTGCCGGCGAGCCGATTGCGGCCCGCACGGGCGGGCTGGCCGACGTGGTGGCACGACTGTTTCGCGAGACACACCACGCCGTCGTTCTCGAAAACTGGGGTCTGCTCTGGATGTGGCACTCAGTGGTGGTGCTGGCGCTGTGCTGCATCACCGACGTGCTTGCCTGGCAGGGCCTCTCCGGCCGCTGGCCGTATCTCGTCCTCTGGGGCGGCGGCCTCGCGCTCTGGGCGCCGATCGTCTGGGCCCTGCGGCATCGCAACGGGCCGGTCACGGCGGTCGAGCGGCAGGTGGCGCACGTTTGGGGCGGCAGCATGATCGCCAGCACGCTGCTGTTCGCGATCGAGCAACTTCTCGGGCTACCCGTGCTGACGCTCTCCCCGGTGCTCGCCCTCTTCGCCGGGCTCGTGTTTTTCGTGAAGGCGGGCATCCTCTCGGGCGTGTTCTACGTGCAGTCTGCCGCTCTGTTCGCCACGGCACTCGTGATGTGCCTCGTGCCCGAGTGGCAGCACGTCATCTTTGGTCTCGTGAGCGGCGCCTGCTTCTTCGTGCCGGGCCTCAAGTACTTCCGCCAGCGGAACCGGCCACAGTGAGC
>QWPO01000104.1 GCA_003669255.1 Planctomycetota bacterium
AGGTTGAGGATCGTCCGTTCCGCCGCCAGCACGCTGCGGGTGCCGCCGGAGAGGGTCGCCACCGTCTCGCCGGCCACCACGTTCGCACCGTCGGCGACGACAGCGCGAAACCCCAGCGCGGGATCGGCCACACCCGCCACGACGGCAGCCGCCGGCAGGCCCGCCACGACGCCGGCCTTGCGGGCCACCACAGCCAGTTCGCTGCGGGCGTCGGGGGCGATCAGGCTGATGCTCGTCCAATCGGATTCGTGCCCCAGGTCCTCCAGCAACCAGTCGCGGGCCCGCTGAGCCACGTGGTCGGCGAGGCTCTGGCCCCAGGCAAGTTGCCAAAAACCAGGCCCCTGGTCGGCGTCGAGGACCGGCATGTCGCGAGGTTTCATGGTGCCTGCTGCGGTGAGAATCCAAGGGCGGGGATTTGCGTATCCTATCAGGGAGCCGTTCACGCCCGGGGTTCGCTGATGCCCGCCGACGCCACCGAATCATCGCTGCTGCCCCGCCGTTCGCAGGCCGCCCTTGGCCTGGTCGTCGCGATCGCGCTGGCGGCGATGGCCGCCTGGTTCGTGGGGCAGGGGGGGCTCTCCGGAGGCTTCGTCCACCACGATGCTCCACCCCCAGCCGCTGGCCGGTTCACCGTGAATGTCAACGCAGCGGGCGTCGCCGAACTCGCCCAGCTGCCGGGGCTCGGCCCAGCCACGGCGCAGCGGATCATCGACCACCGCCGCGACCACGGCCCCTTCGCGAGCCTCGAGGATCTGCTCGACGTGCCCGACATCGGGCCCGCCACCCTGGAGGCCATGCGGCCTCACCTACGGCCCATCCGGCCCCGGGAGGCGGCGCGATGAAACGGCCCTCGACCGCACTCCACTCCGGCGTCTTCGAACTCGTCGCCCCCTACGAGCCCGCGGGCGACCAGCCGGCCGCGATCGATGCGCTCGTCGGCGGGATCGCCGACGGACGGGCCTCGCAGGTGCTGATGGGGGTGACCGGCTCCGGCAAGACCTTCACGATGGCCAACGTGATCGCCCGCGTGGGCCGGCCCACGCTCGTGCTGTCGCACAACAAGACGCTCGCCGCCCAGCTGTATGCCGAGTTTCGCGACTTCTTCCCGCACAACGCCGTCCACTACTTCGTCAGCTACTACGACTACTACCAGCCCGAGGCCTACATCCCGCAGCGCGACATCTACATCGAGAAGGATGCCGCGATCAACAAGGAGATCGACCGGCTCCGGCTCGCGGCCACCAGCGCCCTCGTCAGCCGCCGCGACGTGGTGGTGGTGGCGAGCGTGTCGTGCATCTACGGCCTCGGCTCGCCCGACGACTACCGGGCGATGGTGGTCGGCCTCGCCAGCGGCATGACCTTGTCTCGCGACCAGCTCCTCGAGCGGCTCGTGGCCGTCCACTACGAGCGGACCGACGTGGCCCTCGACCGCGGGAAGTTTCGCGTTCGGGGCGACTCCGTCGATATCTGGCCGCCCTACGACGAGCTCGCCTGCCGCGTCGAGTTTTGGGGAGACACGATCGAGTCGATCGCGATCGTGCATCCCACCAGCGGCGAGGTGGCCGCGAAGAAGGACGAGATGTATTTCTACCCGGCCCGGCACTTCGTGATGCCCGGGGACCGGATCAAGGCTGCCGTCTCCTCCATCAAGGCCGAACTCGACCAGCGGCTCGAGGAACTCAAGAGCCAGGGCAAGCTCCTGGAGGCCCAGCGGCTCAACGCCCGCACGCGGTTCGACATCGAGATGCTCCTGGAGGCGGGCTTCTGCCCGGGCATCGAGAACTACTCGCGGCTGCTTTCGGGCCGCGTCCCGGGCAGCACGCCGGGCACGCTCTTCAACTACTTCCCCGACGACTTCCTGTTCTTCGTGGACGAGTCGCACGTCACCGTGCCGCAGGTCCGGGGCATGTACGCCGGCGACCGCAGCCGGAAGATGACGCTCGTGGACCACGGCTTCCGGCTCCCCAGCGCGCTCGACAACCGACCACTGATGTTCGACGAGTGGGAGAAGCGGCTGCACCAAACCGTTTTCGTGTCGGCGACGCCCGCCCCCTGGGAGCTCGGCCGCACCGGCGGCGAGGTGGTGGAGCAGGTGATCCGCCCCACCGGCCTGCTCGACCCCGTGATCGAGATCGTGCCGGCGAAGCAGCAGGTGGTGCATCTCTCGGGCGAGATCGAGAAGGTGGTCGCCGCCGGCCAGCGGGTGCTCGTGACCGCGCTTACCAAGAAGCTGGCCGAAGACCTCTCGACCTACTTCCAGGAGCGGAAGGTCCGCTGCCGCTGGCTGCACAGCGAACTCGACGCCTTCGAACGGGTGGAACTGCTCCGGGAACTCCGCGAGGGGAAGTTCGACGTCCTCGTGGGCGTGAACCTGCTCCGCGAAGGGCTCGATCTGCCGGAAGTGTCGCTCGTGGCGATCCTCGACGCCGACAAGGAGGGCTTTCTGCGGAGCGAGACGTCGCTGATGCAGACGATCGGCCGCTCGGCCCGCAACGTGGACGCCCGCGTGATCCTCTACGCCGACACGGTCACGGAGTCGATGCGGCAGGCCGTGGACGAGACCCGCCGTCGACGGGCCCTCCAGGAGGCTTACAATCGCGAGCATGGCATCACCCCGGAGACCATTCGCAAGGAGATCCGCGCTGGAATCGAGTCGGAGGCGGCCTCGCGGGCGGTGGCGTTTGAGGCGGTGGGTGCCGGCGACGATTCGCAGCGGCGGGCCGCAGAGGTGGTCGAGCAGCTCGAGGCCGACATGATGCAGGCCGCGGCGGAGCTCGACTTCGAGCGGGCCGCGCGGATCCGCGACGAAATCGCGGCCCTCCGCGACGGGAAACCTCGGGGGGCGAGGTCGGCCGGACCGCGCGGCCGTAAGGGCAGGGGAGGAGGCGGTGGCCGCATCCCCAAGCCACGATCGATCTGACCCCGAAGCTGCACCTGCCTATGCCCACCCCCCATTCACATCCGCCTTCAACGGCCGCCCTGCCTGCAGAGGCGCCACCGAAAACCGAGGCGTTGCTTCGTGATCCGAACGCGATTGCCCTGGAGCAGTCGAGGCTCGAACTGCAGCATGAACGCGGCGTGCTCCGCCGATTGCTCGAAATCCAAGAAGAGGAGCGGCAGCTCGTTTCCTACGAAATCCACGACGGCCTGGCCCAGTACATCGCCGGCGCCATCATGCATCTCGAAGCCCACCTCCATGCCCACGCCACCCGCGAACCGGAGGAAGTGGTGGAGGGACTGCGACTGCTCCGCGCGGCCGCCGAAGAGTCGCGGCGACTGATCGGCGGCCTTCGGCCACCGGCCCTCGACGAGCTCGGGATCACGGAGGCGATTGAATCGCTCGTCGCCGACGCCCGGATCGAGATTCCCCAGGTCACGTTCACGCACGGCGAGTCTGGCGATCGTCTACCCACGGCCCTGGAGACGACGATCTTCCGTCTCGTTCAGGAATCACTCAACAACGCCCGGCGACACGCTGAGGCGGGATCGGCGCACGTCACCCTCCAGCGGGTTCCTGGTGGCATGAGGGTGTGCATCCGCGATGACGGCCGGGGGTTCGATCCCGCGAAGGTGCCCGAGAATCGCTTCGGGCTCGAGGGCATGCGGTATCGCTGCCGGCTCGCCGGGGCGGAGCCGCGGATTGAGTCTGCGCCCGGCAAGGGAACCGTCATCGACGTCGTGCTACCGCTCAAGCCCCCGAGGGCCTGAACGCCGGCGTCAGGCCGCGGCCTTTCGCAACCCTTCGATCGACCGGCCGAGCCGGCGACGGCTTCCGGTGGCACTGGACGTTGGGAGCGTGGCAGTGGCCGTGGCGGCCGCCGAAGGCGGCTCGAGCACGGTGGGCTGCCTGGTCACCGCGAGCCGATCTCGCAGCGTCTGGGCAAGGGTGGCACCGAGATCCTCGTCGCGGCTTCTGGTGCCAACGTCGTCGATGGCATCGGCCAGACCGAGAACCACCGCCTGCCGGACACCTTCGCGAACCCAATGAAAGAAGCTCATCGCTACAGCCTCCCTGAAACACCGCCTCATCGTCGGGTGATGGCACCGCACGGTGCGACCACACAGCACGTATCGACCGGTCAGCCCCGGGCCTGCACGCGACCGGCCCGACGGGCGGAAACCGGACTCTGGGAAGGCTCTGCGGCCCCCGCAGAGTCGGACACCCTCGTGATGCAGATCAGGCAGATATCGTCGCTCTGAGGTTCGCCAGCGGTGTGGCGGGCGACGTCGGCGAGGATCTTCCGGCCGGCGTCAGCCGCCCCGGCACCGCCGGCCTGCAGCGCCGCCTCTAGCCGGTCGAATCCATAACACGCCTGGTCGTGGTCGAGGGCTTCGCTGATCCCGTCGGTGAACAGCACGAGCGTGGCCCCCGGCGGGAGCGACATCTCGCATGTCTCGAAGCAGGCTCCCGGGCCCGCCATGCCCAGCGGCAGACCGCCGAGACCATCGGCGACCATGCTCACGCCGCCCGACGGACTCCGCAGGAACCCGGGGAGGTGGCCGGCGTTGCAGACCGTTGCCACGTGCCGACGTGGATCGAGCACGACCACGATCAGCGTGGCGAAGCGGTCGTCCCAGCCGCCGCGGAGGAAGCTCTCGTTGATCCGCGCCACCGCCGCACCGAGGTCGGGCTCGCTGGCCAGGCAGTAGCGGACGTCGGCGGAGAGCGCCGCCATCAGCAGCGCCGCCGACACTCCCTTGCCGGAGACGTCGGCCAGGACGATCGCCAGCCGGTCGTCGGCGAGTGGCACGTAGCCGAAGAAATCGCCCCCCACGTGACGGGCCGACTCGTAGAAATCGAAGACCTCGTAGCCGGAAAGCTCGGGCGGCCGCGAGGGCAGCAGGCCTTGCTGCACGCGATGCGCCAGTTCGAGATCGCGGGCCAACTGCTCGCGAGCCACCCGCTCGTCGTGGGCCAGCGCCTGCTCGATGGCCTGCGACGCCTGACCAGCCACGCCGGCGAGCACGTCGAGATCGGCCTCCGTGAACCCGGGACTGATGTCGCGGGAATCGACCTGCACGACGCCCATCAGCCCGCCGTCGGCCCGCACCACCGGGACGCACATCACCGACCGGATGCGGCAGTCGAGGATGCTCTCGTTGTCGCGAAACCGGGTGTCGGCGGCGGCGTCGGCGGAGAGCACGGCGCGACGGCTCTCGGCCACCGTCGTCACGAGCGAGAGGCTGACTCGGAGGGGAGAGGTGACGGCGGACTGCTTCACCCGCTGAGCCCGCACCGCCAATCGGCTCGACTGCGGATCGACCAGCAGCACGAAGCCCCGCTCCGCCTGCGGAAAGGCTTCGAGGAGGCCGTCGAGCAGCCGCGGCAGCACGTCCTCCGCCGCCACCGATGCCCCGATCGCGCGGTTGAGTCCGAGCACGGCTCGGAGCTTCGCCTCCGCGTGCAGCCCGAGCCCTTCGCCCCCGGGCTGCGGCAGATCGAGCTGCGAAACGATCACGCCGGACGACTCGCCGTCGAGGATCACGTGCCCCGTGCCGGTGGCCGCCGCCAGGCCGGTCGCGGTCCGCGGCCGCCGGCGGTTCGACTCCACAAACACGAGCCGCTGCCCGCAGACGCCGATCTCGTCGCCGTCCTCGAGCCGGCGGCGGCCCGCCAGGGGCAGGCCGTTGATGAGGGTGCCGTTACGGCTCTGGAGGTCCTCGATGAAGGCCCCCTCCGGCGAGAAGCTGACCGCAGCGTGCTGACGGCTGACGGCCGCGGCATCGAACACGATCTCGCAGCCGGGATGGCGACCGATGATGGTCCGGCCCTCGGCGAGCGGAAACCGAGTCACGCGGCGGCCGGCGGTGACGAGATCAAGAAATGGCACGGGGCGAGACGCCGATGGCGTTGGGGGAACCGCACGAAATCGATCGATTCGCAGTGCCCACCGGAGCGGAGGATCCGGAATTGCCCGAGGCGACCGCCGCGGGTAATCTGCCATCTCCAACCCACGTTGGGGAATGGTGTAACGGTAGCACGACTGGCTCTGAACCAGTTAGTCTAGGTTCGAATCCTAGTTCCCCAGTTTTTAACCCTCACGCGCCGGGGGGCTTGGTCGGCGGTTCCGAATTCCACGTCCTTCACCCTCACGCGCCGGGGGGCTTGGTCGGCGGGCGGGAGCAGCGTCCGGTTTTCTTTCGTCCCTTCGCTTTTCCCTCACGCGCCGGGGGCCCGTCCCATTCCCCTATGACGGCCCCGATTCATCGCGTGTTGCTGATCGACGACCAAGCCATGATCGGCGAGGCGGTTCGCCGGCTGCTCGCCGACCAGACCGACGTCGCCTACGACTTCTGCCGCGACTGGACGCAGGCCGTTGATGCCGCGACCGCCTTCCAGCCGACAGTGATCCTCCAGGATCTGATCATGCCCGGGATCGACGGGCTGGAGATGGTCGGCCACTTCCGCCGCAATCCCGCGACGGCCGACGTGCCGATCATCGTGCTCTCGGCCCGCGAGGAGCCCATGGTCAAGGCCCGCCTGCTCGACGCCGGAGCCAGCGACTACCTGGTGAAACTGCCGGATCAGGTCGAACTCATCGCCCGGATCCGCGTCCACTCCGACGGCTACCGCAGGCTGCTGGAGCGAAATGCCGCCTTCGCCCAGCTGGAGCAGTCGCTGGCCGAACTCGGGCGGGAGCGGGAGAAGTCGGAGCGGCTGCTCCACAACATCCTCCCCGCGACGATCGCGGAACGGCTCAAGAACGGCGAGGCCACGATCGCCGAGAGTTTTTCCGACGTGACGGTGCTGTTTGCCGACCTGAGCGGGTTTACGGAGTTCTCCGAGTACGTCGATCCCCAGCAGGTGGTCGGCCTGCTCGACGAGATTTTCTCCACGTTTGATCACCTCGCCCACGCGCACGGCGTCGAGAAGATCAAGACCATCGGCGATGCCTACATGGCCGTGTCGGGCCTCCCGGTGCCGCGACCCGACCACGCTGAGGCGATGGCGGTGATGGCGATCGGGATGCAGGACGCATTTCGCAGCGTGATGCGAAACCGCGGCCTCGCGCTCGAACTCCGCATCGGCATGCACTCGGGCCCGGTGGCGGCCGGCGTGATCGGCCGCCAGAAGTTCACCTACGATCTCTGGGGCGACACCGTGAACCTCGCCAGCCGGATGGAGTCGCACGGCGAGCCGTCACGGATCCACGTATCGCCGACAACGCGAGCCCTGCTTGGCGACGCCTTCCGGTTTGCCGACCGTGGCGAGGTGAGCGTGAAGGGCCGCGGCACGCTGCACACGTTTTTCCTGCTGGGCCGCGCCTGAGAAGGCACAGGTTGAAAACCTGTGCTACGGGTGGCGTTGCAATGCCCTACCGTAGCCGCAGGTTGTCAACCTGCGGTGGCAACAGACACAGGTTGACAACCTGTGCTACGAGGGA
>QWPO01000037.1 GCA_003669255.1 Planctomycetota bacterium
CTCGTCGAACAGGGCGGGGCCGTGAAGTTGATCGACTTTGGAATCGCCCACGCGATGCGGCGCGACGGCGATCCGCAGACGACGCACGACGTGGCCGGCGCACGACGCTGCGCCGGCACGCCGCAGTACATGAGCCCCGAACAGTTCCACGAGTCGCAGGACGCTCTCGACCCGCGATCCGACGTCTATTCGCTGGGGCTCGTGCTCTACGAACTCGTCTCGAGCAGCAGGCCGTACGACGTTGACAGCACGCGTATCACCGAGGCAGCTCGAGTGGTGGCCGACGCCGTGCCGCGGCCGCTTCCTCCGTCGATCGATCCGCCGCTCGCACGGGTGGTTCTCAAGTGCCTGGAGAAGGAGTCGCGGCTGCGCTATGCCGATGCCGCGGCCCTTGCCGCCGACCTGCGGCGGTATCTCAACGGCGACGAGGTGCTGGCGGCACCGGAACCGCTCTGGGAAGCGGTGGTGCGGATCGGACGCCGACACCGGGCGGCCATGGCGGCGACGATCGTCACCCTGCTCTCGCTGGCGGCTGCCACGGCGGGCATCTCGATCTTCGCGATCCGGGCTCGCGAGGCCGAGGCGATCGCACTCCGCGAGGCGGCGCGGTCGCGGGAGCAGGCTCGGGCCACGCAGCAACTCGCCGACTTTCACGAATCGCAGTTCGAACTGGAGAAAGGGCGGGTGCGAACGGCCTTCGCGCTCGCCAGCCGCGCCTACGAGAGCAGGCCAGCGTGGGAGTATGGTCGCCAGATCGGCGCGATCGTCGATTCGGCCCGCGGTGACTGGAATCTCGTGGATCGGATCGACGTCGCCACACAGCCCGCCTGGATCGCGTTTCCCCGCGGCAGCCGGGAGTACCTGGTGCAAGGCTTCGCCGACCGAGTCGAGCTTCACCGGCTTGGCGACGACGGCCCGCTGGCGACGGCCGCCATTGCCGGCACCTGCATGCCGTGCCCGGTCGCCGCCGACCGGCTGGCCGTCGTGGTCCCCTTCTCCGGCATCCGGATGCTCACGATCCCGACGCTCGCCGTCGCCGGCACGTGTGCCATGCCGGGCGAGGTCACGTCGCTGCGGTCGAGCGCCGATGGCTCCCGCCTGGCGGCGCTCAACCGCGCCGGGCTCGCCGCCGTGTTCGACGTCGCCGGCCGGCAGGTCGCCAGCCGCACGTTTCGCGTGCCACGCCGCTCCGGCCAACCTGGCCTGGCGATCTCACCGGGCGGCAGCCGCGTTGTCTGGCACTCCGGAATCTGGAGCGAGCCGAAGTTCCACTGGGATCTGGCCGCCGACGAGCCCAGTGCGTTCAAACTGGCGGTCCACGACCTGGCCTTCGAATCGGAGACCGCGGTCGTGGGCGTCTGGTCGCCGTCATCCCTCAGCGAGCGGGTCCGCCTGCTCCGCTACGACTTCACGCTCGACCGAGAGCCAGAAGGCAACGGCCTGGGGGCGATCGGGGTGCTCTACCGGCAGGGTTCGTCGGTCGAGTGCGTCGCCGACGCCGCCTCGGGCGAGACGGCGGTGGCGATGATCGCCCCCGATTCGGTCAGTCGGGTGTGGATGCCGCTGGTCGAGCGAGCCCCAGCGCCGCGACCGTTGATCCTCATGCCCCTGCCCGAGGATGGCTACGGCTTCTCGCGGGTGCAGGCGGTGCTCGGCGAGGCGCTCTGGCCGCACGTGAACACCCCCGTCGCCATTCCAGCCTACGACGCCATCACGGAAACGCTGGCGCTGACGACGGGAAGTTCCGTGCTGGTGTTCGCGGCCACGCCCGCACGACTGGCCGGCATGAAGGAGGTTCCCGCGTCATCGCTCGCCTGCAAGGCATGCGGCACCGACTTCTGGAGCTTTCACGCCGATGACCAGGAGACCTTCGCCTGCCTTGGAAACGAGCTGCAGATCGTCTCGCTGGCGAACGGCGAGCGCCGGACGGTGACCCTCGAGCCGCCCGCCCCGGCGCCGGGCAGGAACGCCGTGGCGTGGGGCGTGACGGCCACGCCGGACGGCCGGACCGTCGCCGTGCTCTGGCAGGAGAACACCGGCGGCGGTCACATCGGCGACACGTTCCAACGCAAGATCGCCACGGTCTATCGGCTCGACGCCGATCGCCGCCGAGCGACCACCCAGGCCAGTTTCACGCTGGATGGCTTCGACGGCGTCAACGGCCGACTGAACCGGGAGTTCGTGATCACACCCGATGGCGACACCATCGCCTTCTGCTCGGCCGACGGAACCGTCGTTGGCTATCGCGTCGCCGACGGCGCAACACGCTACTCGTTCGAAGCCGGCAACACCTTCGCGACCCACCCTCCCACCGGCCGATTCGCGGCAGGTCGCACCGACAGCCCCGGCGACTTTCGCATCCACGACCTCCGCAGCGGAGACGCACTGGCATCTTGGCCCCTCGAAGCGTCCGTGACGAAGGCCCAGTTCGCCCCGGACGGCGAGACGATCTACATCGGACTGGCTCCCGGCACGCTCCGTCAGCATCGCGTGTCGGACGGCCGGCTCGTTTCGCAGCTGAAGACGGCGCTCGCGCCGTTCGCCATCTCGCACAAGGGCGACCGATTCGTGGGCCGGGCGGAAGACAACGTCTCGGCCGCGGCCGTGGGAACCGCGGGCTGGACACCGGGCAGTCTTGTCGTGGCCGACCTACAGACCGGCCGCTCCGTCGCCACGCTCGCGCCGACGGCCCACATCCTCAATCGTGCCGCCTTCGGCGCTGATGACACGTGGATCGCCTCGGTGACGGAACGAACCGTGGTGCGATTCACAGCGTCCGTCGATCCGCGGCAGGCAGCGGAACTCCTCGAGCAGACGCCGCCCGCACCGGGTGACGACGCCCCCCGTCCAAGCCCAACGCCGTAAGGCGTGGGGCGTACCACCACCAGACGCTGCGTCCAGCGTGGCGTGCCCGCGGCCTCACGGCCGGTCGGCTTTCACTCGCCACGCTCTCGCCGACGAGGCCCAGGCGTGCGTATCAGATCCGGTCCTGATGCCGCGTGCGGCTCTTGCTCGACCGACAGTCGGTGCACAGGCCGGTGACGATCAGCCGGTGCGACTGGGCACGAAACTGGTGCCGGGCGGCCACCGCGTCGCGAATCTTCGCCACCTCGTCGCTCGAGAACTCAATCAGCTTGCGGCAGCCGGTGCAGTAGAGGTGGTCGTGCTGCGGGTAGCCGTAGTCGTGCTCGTAGACGGCCCGACCGTCGAGCACCATCTTATTGAGCAGGCCGGCGTCCACCATCTCGGCGAGCGTGCGGTAGACGGTGGGACGGCTGGCCGTCGCCCCCTCGCGGGTCTTCCGGAGGTCGGCCAGCAGCTGCTCGGCGTCGAAGTGCTCGTGACGGCTCGCCACATAATCGACGATCACCCGCCGCTGCCGCGTGATCCGCTTGCCGCGGGTCTGCAGAAACTCGGCGAACCGCTCGGCGGGCGTGAGCGCCGTATCGACACTGCCGAGCGAGAAATCTGAGCCTATGGCCATCCGCACACCTCTGCGGCCATTGTAGCCCGCAACTAGCCGAGCCCCCACGGCGCCCGGATCGCAGGGGTTTAACCTGCGGAAAACCTGGCACAGGTTGACAACCTGTGCAACTGCGGCGGCGTAGCGTAGGTTTTTAACCTGCGAGAAAACTGGCACAGGTTGAAAACCTGTGCTACGGCTGGGCGGCCACGACCCGACATCAAATGCGAACGGCCAGACCGTTGCCGGTCCGGCCGCTGCATGTGCGGTCACGTTAGATTTCGTTCACCGCCCGACGGCCCAGAGGCTCAGCCGAGCCGGTCGAGCAGACGGTCGAGGGCGATGTCGAGTTTGTCAGGCGTCTCGTAGGAGCCGTCGGCAATCGCCGCCTTGATCGCGGCAACGCGGTCGAAGCGGATGTCGCTTGTCGCACCGGCGGCCTTCACGGCATCGACCGACAGCGTCACTGCGTCATGCACCTCGCCGACGCCTTCCTGGCGGGCGGCGGACTGGGCGGACTGAGCCGCCTCGACGCCCTTTACGGCACCGAGACCCTGCGAACCCTGCGTCGAAAACACACCGAAGATGTTCATGATGTCACTCCTTGGCAGACCGTTGTTCTGAACCCCCGTGATCCCCACACGGCCGCTTCTACGCGGCACACCGGTGGAGAGTTCATCGAGTCGTTCGCGATTCCGGACCTGCTTCCTTTCCTGCCGTCATTGTTGCCGCGCTTCCGCGTTCCGGCGACTCCAGTCGTCGGACAGCGGCCGGTCGTGTTGCCGACCCGGTCGCCGCGGCTAACTTTTCTTCATCGACCGAACACACTGAAAACTTCACCGAAATTTTTTCTTGCCAGTTTTTCCCGTCTTACCGATCCACACGGCCTCGGCAGCCGCCCGGACCGCCCAGCCTTCCCGGCCCGCCTACATCGCGAACTCGGGCTTCCGGCGACCAAGCTGCCCCTGCAGCCTCTCGACGATGGCGCTGTGCATCTGGCTGACCCGGCTCTCGGAGAGGTCGAGGGTGGCCCCGATCTCCTTCATGGTCAGCTCTTCGTAGTAGTAGAGGATGATGATCAGCCGCTCGTTGCGGTTGAGGCCCTTGGTGACCAGCCGCATCAGATCCGACTTCTGGATCCGCCGCGTGGGATCCTCGCCCTTCTTGTCCTCGAGAATGTCGATCTCGTGGACCTCCTTCGAGCTGTCGGTCTCGCACCACTTCTTGTTGAGGCTCACCAAGCTCACGGCGTTGGCCTCGATGAGAAGCTTTTCAAACTCCTCGCGGGAGAGCCCCATGTGCTCGGCCACCTCGGCATCGGCCGGCGCGCGGCCAAACTTCGCCTCGAGTTGCTTGAGCGCTTCGTTGAGCTTGCTGGCCTTGCTCCGCACGAGCCGCGGCACCCAGTCCATGGTGCGGAGCTCGTCGAGCATGGCACCGCGGATTCGTGGCACGCAGTAGGTCTCGAACTTCACGCCCCGCGACATGTCGAAGGCGTCGATCGCATCCATCAGGCCGAACGTGCCGGCCGAGACGAGGTCGTCAAGTTCCACACCGTCGGGGAGCCGCGACCAGATCCGCTCACCGTTGTACTTCACCAGCGGCAGGTACTGCTCGATCAGACGGTTCCGGAGATCCTCGTCGGACTGGTCGGCCTTGAACCGCTTCCAGAGTTCCAAGGCTTCTTCGGCCGACAGCTGCGTCGCGTGATATGCCACGTCATCCTCCTTGACAGGTTCTCGATCTCTTCTGCGTGAGGCCGCGGCTCCGCCGCCTGCCTCCACATCGCGGCCCGCCCCGTGGGCGGACCGCCTCTCACCGTCGCGGATGCTGCACCGACCAACTTTCAGTCATCGGCAGCCGCACAGTGATCTCTTCACTCAAATCCGGGGTGCCCCGGCACCCTTCGCTGTTTCTCCATGTTCCCGAATCGTCATTCCTTGTGTGATCCGTTGGTGTGCGTCGCTCACCAGGGCCGTCAGGCAGCCCGTGCCGCCTCCGTCATGCCCACCGTGGCGAACACCTCGAGCCGCGGTTCGTCGAGCGTTTCCTCGTCGGCGAGCACCACGACATCGGGCAGATGGCGACCGACCGCCTCGCGCACAAGCCGCCGCGCCGCCGCCGGGACGAGCAGCACAGGCTGCCCCCCGCGCTCCACGGCCGTCCGCACCGCCCGCCGCACGTCGGCGACGAGCTTCGCGGAGATCCGCGGTGCCGTACCGCGGGCCGTCTTTGTGATCGCGTCGACCGCGCCGCCGGCGAGCCGCACCGCGGTGAGCCTGCCCAGTGGATCGCGCGCCCGGCGGCAGATTGTGCCTGCCAGCCGGCGCCGCACAATCTCGGCGAGCTGCCACGGTTCGGCCGCTTCGGCGGCGTGGTCCGACATGAGTTCAAGGAGTTCGGCAAGGGGCCGGATCGGCACGCCCTCGCGAAGCAGGCACTGGAGCGTTCGCTGGATCCGGGCCACGGTGAGCACGCCCGGCACGATCTGTTCGACCACCGCCGGCTGTGCGGTTCGCAGCGATTCCACGAGCCGGTTGGCGGCGTCGCGGGTGAGCAGCCTGTCGGCACGCCGCCGGACGGCCGACTCGAGCGATCGCGCCACGATGCCTGCGTCGTCGAGCACGGTGGCACCGCGAAGCCGGCAGGTCTCGGCCTGGGCGTGTCCAACCCACGTGCCGGTGCGGCCTGTGAGCGGATCGATCGCAGCGTCGCCATCGACCGGCGACGATGTCCCCGGCTGAAGCACCGCCAGCAATCGCCCTGCCGGGATCTCGTCCTCGACCACCGCGTCGCCGGCCACCGAGATCCGGTAGCCGCGACCGGGGAGTGTCAGGTCGTCGCGGAAGGCCACCTGCGGAAGCACGAGCCCAAGATCGGCGGCCAGCGAGGTCCGCAAGGTGGAGGCCCGCTCGAGCAGCGGGCCATTTCCCGCCACGAGGCCAACGAGCCCACGGCCGACCTCGACCACGACGCGGTCGTCGGCCAGGACGTCGGCGGCGGGCGTGGACTTCTGGGTCGCGGCCTTGGTCGAGGTCTTGGCCGGACGGACGGACGGCAGCTCACGATCGAGCTCGTCGTCTGCATCGGCCTCGATCGCCGGACGACGCCCCAGCACCACCGCCGCCGTCAGCGTGACTGCCGCCATGCCCGCCAACGGCAGGAATGGCAGGCCGCTGAGCGAGAGGAGTGCGAGGAACACACCGGTGATCGCGAGCAGGTGGGGCTTGGCGGTGAACTGCCGACTGAACTCCCGCGAGAGGTCGACCGATTGGGAAGACCTCGAGACCAAGAGACCGGTGGCAACCGAGATGAAGAGCGCGGGGATCGCTGCCGACAGGCCATCGCCAATCGTCAGCCGCGAGTAGACGTTGAGGGCCTTTTCGACCGGCATGCCGTGCTCCACGACGCCAATGGCAAGCCCGCCAAGGATGTTGATCGCGGTGATGATCACACTCGCCACCGCCTCGCCACGAACGAACCGGCTGGCGCCGTCCATGGCGGCGAAGAAGTCGGCCTGCCGCTGCAGTTCGAGCCGCATCCGCCGTGCCTGCTCCCGAGTGACCGTGCCGGCGTTGACTTCGGTGTCGATCGCCATCTGCCGGCCCGGCAGACCGTCGAGCGCGAATCGGGCGGCCACCTCGCTCGTCCGTGTGGAGCCGGCGGTGATCACCACGAACTGCACGATCGCGATGATCGCGAAGATCACGCCGCCGACCACCAGGTTGTTGGCGGCGACAAACTGGCCAAAGGCCTCCACCACCTCGCCCGCGGCCGCGGTGCCGTCGAGGGCCGCACGGGAGAGGATCAGCCTGGTCGTGGCGATGTTGAGCACGAGCCGCACGAGCGTGATGCCGAGCAGAAACGTGGGAAACACGCTCATGTCGAGGGGCGTGCGGGCCGCGAGCGCCCCGAGCAA
>QWPO01000199.1 GCA_003669255.1 Planctomycetota bacterium
AGCGTGGGCATCGGAGCCCTGGCGGGCCTCGACTGGATGAAGCGTCGGAAGAAGAAGGCCCTCGCCCGCATCGCCGGCTGAGCCTCGCCTGACCGACTGCGACCAATACGAGCCCTGGCCCTCGCACCTGCGAGGGCCAGGGTTTTTTCGTGCGCGGCATCCGGGGCGGCGGCCCTCCGCCATCGCACCTCCGAATGCCCGCGGATTGACCCGTCGCGGACGGCGGTGTTAGGGTCGGGTGCATGTCGGCAACCGACCAATCCTCCGGCTCGTCATCGCTTCCTCCGCCGGGGCCCACGAGTGGCATCGAAAGAGGCATCGACGATGCGACGGTGATCTCGCGAGGTGAATCGTTCGCCTCATGGAGTGGCACGGCCACCGGTCCAATCGCCGGAGGACCGGCCACGACGGGTGAAATTGGTCGCGTGCTCGAGGGCACGATGCTGGGCCCCTACCGGCTCGACCAGTTCGTTGGGGGCGGGGGCATGGGGGCGGTCTTCCGTGCGCTCGATACCACGCTCGACCGCACCGTCGCCGTGAAGGTGCTTGCCGGACGACAGGCCGACGACGAGGAGATGCTCAAGCGGTTCCGCAATGAGGCCCAGTCGGCCGCACGGCTCGACCACGAGAACATCGGCCGTGTTCACGCGGTCGGGAGCGAGAACGGCTGGCACTTCATCGTCTTTGAGTTCATCGAGGGAACGAACCTGCGTGACCTCGTTCGGGCGGACGGACCGTTCGACCTGGCTCGTACCGTCGACGTTGCCATGCAGGTGGCCGACGCCCTCGAGCACGCGTCGGAGCGGGATGTCGTCCATCGCGACATCAAGCCCTCGAACATCGTGATCACGCCCGCAGGCCGCGCCCGCATCGTGGACATGGGGCTGGCACGGCTTCCCCAAGTCGCCGAAGATCGTGACCTGACCGTCAGCGGCATGACCCTCGGGACGTTCGACTACATCTCGCCCGAGCAGGCCCGCGACCCGCGGGCTGCCGACGTCCGCAGCGACCTCTATTCGCTCGGCTGCACGATCTTCTTCATGCTCGCTGGCCGGCCCCCGTTCGCAGACGGCACGATGGTCCAAAAACTGCTGCAGCACCAGCAGCAGGCGCCCCCATCGCTCGACGACATCCGCCCCGACGTGCCCACACGCTTCGCCGAGATCGTCTCCCGTCTCATGGCCAAGGATCCCCTCGATCGCTATCAGCGGCCGGCCGTGCTGGTTGCTGACCTGGCGGCGTTCGCCGAGGAGGAAGGTTTGCACATCGTCGCGGCCCGGTCCGTCGGAGCACCGGTTGTGCCGTTCGAGCGACCCAGTGTCAGTCCTGTGCCGTGGCTCGTTTCCATCGCCGGCCTGATGCTCGTGGTTGCCGCGATGTGGGCTGCGTCGGTATGGGATCGCCGGGCGACAGTGACGGCACCCATCATGCGGACCGGCGACGAAGGAGCAGGTCTCGTCACGGTCGTGGCGGGTTCGCCTGAGCCCGGTGAGGCGGGTTCATTGGCCGAAGCCGTTCGCCGTGTTGCCGACGGCGGCACCATCGAGTTAGCGTACGACGGGGTGCGCCGCGAGGACCCGATTGCGATTGGAGGGCGGCATGTCACTCTCCGTCCAGCCATCGGCATGCGTCCGATTGTAGAGTTTGCCGGCACCCGGCCATCGGGCCCTGAAGGCCCTCCCGCGGCGTGCGACATAGGAGACGGCACGCTGGTCATCCGCGGGGCATGCCTGCGGCTCGCGGCCGATGCCGGGCAGGGGTCTACCCCCGAGCAGCGCCCCGCACTGTTCGCGATCCGCTCCGGAAGGCTCACGTGCGACGACGTGACGCTCGGAATGCCCGGTGACCCCACGGCCCCGCGGCCCCAAACGGCGACCGCGGCTGCGTTCGTGACGGTGTCGGCTGCGTCCGGCGGCGGGCCACGATCGAGCACGATCGTGCTCGATCGCACCCGGGCGGCGGGAGACGCGGTGTTTCTCGATGCGGCGGACGCTGGCCCGGGCCGGTTAACGCTCCGCTGGCATGACGGGGCGTTCGTATCGCCGCGGTGGTTGGTCGCCGCCCAAGGGACGCAGATGGAGCCGCTCGACATCGACTGCGATCTCGACGGCGTGGCCGTCGCCTGCGGAGCCGGTGTCATCTCACTCGGAGACTCGGCCGCCCATCCGGTGCCGGTGCGACTCCGCATCCGGGCGGCGGATAGCAGGATTGTCGTCGACGCGGGCCGACCGTTCATCGAGCAGTACGGTGACGCTGACATCGATGCCTATCGGACCGCATGCCAGTGGATCGACAGCCAGAGCCGCTACGAAGGCGGCGGAGTTTTTCGCCACATCGAGGCCTCGACCGAGCGGATCGACGAGTCGATTCGAGATGTGGCCCCGCCCCTGTTTCACCAGACCATTCCGGGCCCCCGACCCGATCCCAACGGTTGGGCGGGCTGGGCTCGATAATCCCGCGGGAACTCCGGCGCATCGCCCATCCGGCTGCTTGACGCTGCCGGATCATCCTTGTCTAGTGGGGGAACTCGTGAGGGCCGCCCACCGGGGCGTGCCGCGACACGATCCCTTCGGAGTTCAGCGATGATCCGCGATTTTCGATATTCGTGCCTGGCGGTCGTTGGTGTGGCGCTCGCGGCAGGAGGCCTCACTCGTGAAGCCTTTGCCATCAAGCAGTTCGCCGACGAGTTCAAGGCCATGTACGTGAAGGAGGGCACGCCCCTGGCGGCCGCCGTCGACGAGGCCAAGTGCAACGTCTGCCACCTCCCGGCAAGCAAGAAGGAGCGAAACGCCTACGGCCACGCCCTCGCTGAGCGGCTCGACAAGAAGGAAGACGCGAAGAACGTCGAGAAGATCAAGAAGGCCCTCGAGGAGGTCGCGGCCCTGTCGAGTGATCCGTCGAAGCCGGACGCGCCGACCTTCGGCAAACTGATCGAAGAAGGCAAACTCCCGGGCGGCCCGGTGAAGTGAGCCACCGCCGGCGAAAGCCGGCGTCCCCGCCTCCAGCGTCTCACGCAGGCTGGGCAGCCTTGAGGAGCAGATCCTCGAGGCTGCCGCAGCCGCGGATTGCTTCCGCGACGTCGGCTGCGACGAACACCCGTACCTGCTTTACCAGGTCGTCGAACTGCTCGTGCGCCAGGCTGCGAACGACGGGCGAGAGATCCTCAAGCTTCCGCCAGCGAAACGGCGTTTCGGCGCCGTTGGCGGTGCGCTCGCGGACCTGGAGCCGGAACTCCACCTCGCGCTCGGCTGGCGGAGCGTCGATGAGCAGCGCGTCGGGCTCGATCCGCTGGCCGGTCCGCGAGGAGAGTAAGGCGGCCAGCCGTCCGCACGCAGCAACAAGTTGATCGTACGGCCTTCCCGCAAAGGCTGCGTGCACTTCGGGGCGATGCAATGCGTCAAAACTGGCTACGCGTTTGTAGAGTCTCCGCCGCGGACCGAACAGTCCGGCGACGAGCGGCGCCGCGGTGGTGCCTGCAGCGGCGGCAGTGATCCACGAGACAAACTCGTGGTCGTCGGTTCGAACGAGCGCCTCAGGGGCCAGGGCAGGCCGCACGATCCAGATCGCCCGCTGCAGCATGCCCGTCGCCGCGCGGACCGCGTGGTGCCAGTAGACCTCGCTGAACATGACGTACCTCGCAAACACCATCAGTTCGGCGGCGGTTCGCCCCTTGTCGGCGATCGCAAGCCCGTCGCCCCGCTCGTCGAGGCAGAGATTCGCGAGCAGGCGGGGTTGGTCGAAGTTGCGGCCGTAGGGCACGCCCGCGTGCAGGCTGTCACGCGCGAGATAGTCCATCTTGTCGACGTCGATGGGGCCGGAGAGCAGGGAGTGGAGGATGCGGCCGGCTCGATCGCGGGCGGAGCCGGTGATCAGTTCAGCGATCCGCGCGGGCGAAACACCCCATTCCGACTCGAGCACCTCGGCGATGCTTCCCTGCGCCAGGATGCCCCCGACGAGCGACTCGTGCCGCGGAATCTCGGGCAATCCCATATCCTCGATGGGATGGCAGTAGGGCCAGTGGCCGACGTCGTGGACGAGGGCGGCGGCGATGAATGCCGACGCGTCGGCATCGCTGACGACCTCCGCGAACCGGGGTTCGGTCCGCAGCCGTCGCAGGAACTCGATCGCAAGACGATAGACGCCCAGCGAGTGCTCGAACCGCGAGTGCACGGCCCCCGGGTAGACCAGCGTCACGAGGCCAAGCTGTGTGACGCGGGCAAGTCGCCGCATTTCCGTCGTGTCGAGCAGGGCCCGTACGCGCGGTGTGAGGGGGGCGGTGTCGCCGGGGGGGATACGAACGCCGGAGGCGGTTGAATCGAGAGCCGCGAGTTCCGGAATGCTGGGGAACGACATGAGGCGACGGTTCAGAGCGGCGGCAGGCCGAGAAGCCACCGCAGGAGTGCCGTGAACATCGCGTACAGCGAGAAGTGGGCCACGGCGGATCCCCACTCCAGTTCGAAAGCGACCAGGGCCGCGATGGCCCCCGAGACGACGAACATCGGTGCCAGATATACCCACTGCCACATCTCAGCCGTGGCCTCTGGCGGCAGCATCCCTTTCACGCCCCAGAGACCGGCGTAGACGACCGCGCATGCCAGCGACCGCAGCAGGAAAGGTGTCCCGGTAAACGGCTCGAGTTCCCGGTCTCGAACGGCAATGTAGCCGAGCATCACGCACGGGACGGCGACCAGGAACGCGGCCACCAGCAGGAGCCACGGGGAAAGGTCGGCGGGCTTCACCATCAGCCCCGTGCCCCATGCCGCCGCCAGCGCGGCGACCGCCGCTGCCCCGACGGCCACGAACCGCATCGCCCCGATCGGCTTGTCCAGGCGGCGGATCGGCGCCGTGGGGGCACGGCCAGTGCCGGTCGATGATGTCACCGGCGCTTCCGGCTCGTGGATCACCACGGCCTCGGCCGTCACGGCCGGGATCTTGATGGGCTTCTTGCACTTTGGGCAGGGACCCGTCTGCCCGGCGAACTGGTCGCTGACGGAGAACCGTGAGTTGCAGCCGGGGCAGATGACGGCAATGGCCATGGGCACGTTCCGATCGCGGGGAGGGGCGGCGGTGGCGGCAGTTTCAGACGCCCCTCAGGCCGCGTCAAGTCGCACCGTCACCGATACACTGACATTAACGGGAATGGCCCCGTCAGCCCCAGTCCACGTGGAAGCCTCGCATGGCCGACGACAAAACCCGGGTCATCCCCGGAAAGGATGCCGCCTCCCCCGCTCCTCCGTCCCCCTCGGAAATGAGGGTCGTGGACGGCCAGATCGTATTCTTCTGCCCGGAGGGGCACCGGCTCGTCGTGCCAGTGGCCCTGGCCGGCAAGCGAGGCAAGTGCAGCAAGTGCTCGGTTCCGCTTCAGATTCCGGAACTCGGTGCTCCGACGGAACCCGTGCTCCACGCAGCCGACACACCGCCGGAAGCCGCGGCACCAACTGAGGCCGTCACGCCGTCCGAACCAGTCGCCGAGGAGTCGGACTGGAACTTCATCTCCGGGATCGGGCAGCCCGCCGGAGCCGCCGGCCCCGCGTTTGCAGAAGAGGCTTGGCAGGCCCCGGGGCCCGTCGTGGGCAACGAGTCGAACCCGATGGCGACGCTCCTCTCACGGCTCTGGGCAGAGCGTGATCATGGCGGCCTTGTCGAACTTCATCTTGTCGGTGGAGCCGTGCTCTTGCCTGAGGAGTTCTCGCCCCGCTGGTCGGGCGGCACGCATGGACTATTCGCCAGCCAGGCGGCCGATGGCAGCGTCACGCTCACCGCCGTGGCGTGGGATACCGTGCAGAGGATCGTCGTCCGGCAACTCACGGCCGTGCCCGACGACATGTTCGACTAGGTTACACGGAGCCGATCAAGTCCCGATCGATCCAGGTCGACACAGGCCTCAATCGATCTCGTCGAGATCGGCCTCGGTGATCATGCTGAAGCCCTTGGCGGCCAGGGTCTCCATGCCCATCTCCGTGTTGTCGACCATCAGCGCGACGGCGGGCTGGCCCCGAGGCCTGACCATGATCGGATAGGCCTGGATGATGTTCACCTCCGCCTGCAGCAGCGCCGTGCAGATTCGCAGCAGCGGCTGCTGATCGTCGGGAAGTTCCACGCCGAGCAGGTCGCTCTCGATGATCGCGAGCCCCGCCCGCTCCAGGATCTCCCGCCCCTGCTCCGGATGGCTCAGAAGAAACCGGACGAAAGCACATTCGCCGGAATCGTTGATGGAGAGGGCCACGATTCGCACCCGCGACCCCTCGAATCGCCGCACCACCTCGAGCAGCTGGCCGACCCGGTTCTCGAGGAACACGGTGAACTGGCGGAGCGTCGGCCAGTTGCGGCCTCGCGCCGTGGCAAAACCGATCCCCACTCCCTCGCCCGCGTCGCCATGGCTCACGCTGTTGCCTCCGCTCGGTGATGTCGGGCCGCCCGTAGGGGCGAGGGGCCGCTTTGCGGCACCGTCGACCGGCAGGATAGAGTCTGGCCTGCGGTACGGTCAACGAACGACCGGCGCGACCCTCGGGCCTTGGAGGCGGTGATGGCGGCGGTTCACGAGATGGAAATCCGCGTCCGATACCAGGAAACCGACGGCCAGCGGAGGGTGCACCACGCGAACTTTCTCACCTATTTCGAGATGGGTCGCACCGAGATGCTCCGAGCCCACGGCCACACCTACCGTCAGTTCGAGGACGCCGGCCTGTTCATGGTGGTGTCGGAGGCGAAAGTGTCCTACCGGGCCCCGGCCGACTACGACGACCTGCTCCTGCTCCGGACCCGGGTGGAGAAGATTGGGGCGGCCCACGTCAAGCACGCCTACGAGGTGATCCGCAGCACCCAGATCCTGGTGACCGGCGAGACGACCGTGGTCTGCGTCGACCGGGAGGGCAGAGTCCAGCGGCTGCCGGAGTGGATGCTCGGCTGACGGCCGGAGCCATGGCGGTGCCTCACGGCCCCCGCACCTCGATCTCGATCCGCCCGCTGCCGGGGAGCGACTCCACGCACCGCGGGCCGATGAGCCGCGAGGGCGTGAAGAAGCCGCCCGGGCCGTCGCGGTCGAGGAGGTGCTCCACCGCGAGCAGCACGCCGGCAGCGGTGACATCGTAGACGTTTGCCGTGCGAAGCCGAGCGACGGCGACGCGGCCGGCCGCGTCTCGGGCCTCGCCCCAGACCCACGTGGGTGACGCGGCCCGAGCCTCCCGCGCGGGTCCTTCGATCCGGCCGACGAGCGCCTGCAGCCAACACTGCACTGCGGGCACGCCAAAGATCCTGCGCACGGGATGGAAGCCACGCAGTACCACGGCAGCCGCCCACGGAAGCGGAATGGAGACCTCGATATTTGGAATGCCGGTCGATGCAAAAGCCGTGGCGACGTCGCCCCATGGGAT
>QWPO01000102.1 GCA_003669255.1 Planctomycetota bacterium
CCGACCGGAAACTGCCGCCCAGCTCGTTGCCGTCCGGTTGTTCCCCAGGTTGGCCCGGAACAGGTTGTTCCACCGGGTCTGGTTGTTGTAGACGGCAAGGCCGCTGTTCGTGTCCGTCCCCAGGTAGACCCCGTTGTTCGCGAACTGCCCGGAGTGCGAGTTGTTCGACGCGATGGCCTCCTTGTTCTGCCCGGAGTCGAGCGGATTCCGCGCGTTGTTCCAGAGCGTGTTCGAGGTCATCTGGAGGCCGGTGTTGTTGCCGTTGGTGGGCAGGATCAGAATTCCCGCGCCGTCGTTGTTGTGGATCACGTTGTGCTGAAAGATGGAGTTGGAGACGTTCCCCTCGAAGTCGATCCCGACGCCGTCGTTGCCGGTCTGGTTGCGCTTGTTGTAGGCGAACTCGGAGTTCTCGATCAGCACGTTGTCCATGTCCTGGAGGAAGGCCGCCGTCGTGCCCCCCGAGAAAAACATGGTGCCGCCCAGCCAGGTGTCCCACCGCCGCACCTGAAAGCCGGAGGTGTTGAAGAAGGCGAACGCGCCGTTCGCAGCGCCGGTGACCCAGGAATCCTCCAGCGTCACGTTGAGCAGCCGCCGCTTGTAGGCGGGCGGGAAGTACCAGCCGGTTCCGACGCCGGTCTGCACGTTTTGGAAACTGCTGTGCCGCACGGTCAGACCGTCGAGCACCGTGGTGGACACGGAGGCCCACGGACCGCCGGGGGGGGAGGGAATGTTGCCCCCGACCCAAATCCCGGCGCCCCATGACAGCTCGTATGGCGGCTGCACCGTGATGCTGCCGTCCGGGTTGTTCCAGGGGTGGTTCATGTCCTGGAAGTGCATGTTCGACACGGTGATGTTCGTGTTGTTGAACATCGCCCCGGTGCCGTCGGTGTTGCCACCCGTGTAGCGGAGGTAGAGGCCGACCTTGGCCTGGCGCAGATTGAGCGAATCGATGACCCAGTTCGAGCCGTTGTTGATCACCACGGCGGCCTTGTCCGTCACGTTGATGCCCGTGATCAGCGGAGGGGCCCCTTCGCCGTAGGCCGTCAGCCGGATCGGTGCGGTCGCCGTTCCTTTCCCGGCCAGCACCAGCTGGCTGTTGGGCCAGGCATCGCCGCGCCTGAGCTGGACCGTGGTGGCCGGGCCGAGCGTCATGGGCACAAAGGGCGAGAAGCTCGCCCACGCGGTGCCCGGCGACAACCCGTCGCTCGCGTCGTTGCCCGTGCTCGAGCTGACGTAGTAGGTCACCGGGGCCGGCGGCGGCGCGTCCTCCATCATGAGGCTGACCCCGTCGAGCAGGATCTCGTTGTAGGCGCCCGTGGAATAGAAGTGCACCTTCAAGGGCCTGTCAATCAGGCTCGCATAGGTCGGCAGCGACGTGTTGATCGTGGCCGAGACGTCGATCCACTGGTTGATGGGCAGCGGGCTGGGCAGGTTCGTGCCGAGGATGTCGCCGGACCACAGGTTGCTGGTCAAGTCGCCCTCGAACGGCTGGGCCGAACGGAAGTACACGGAGTAGGAGAACGTGTAGAGCTTGTCGGCCTGCAGGGTGCCGACGGTTTGTGCGGCGTTGCCCGCGAGCACGCCGATCTGGTTGCCCTCGGGATTGGGGCCGGTCAGGTTCCAGATCCCCGGGCTGGCGAGCCACGGGTAGTTGACGACGCTCGGGAACGGGGCCCCGGGGGGCGCTTCCTGCCAGTGATCTGCTGCGGGCCCGAAGGTCGCGTTCACCGGCGATTCGAAGCTTCCGTTTTGCACCAACTCCACGCCCGCGAGCAGGTGCCTCGGTTCAAGTGCTTCCGGACCGGGAACGGCCCGGCAGTCGCGTTGGCGGTCGGACTGGCGATGGCGGCGCGGCATGGGCAATCTTCTCCGTGAGCAAACTGACTGAAGAACGAACTTTGGTCAGGAACGACGCGCCCGCGGAGGCGTCCCCACGGCTGAACGCACCGTCATCTCGCCGGTCCGTTCACGAGCACCGACACCGAACTAAACTCTTACCAGCGGGGGTTCTCCCCCGCAAGGCTTGGGTCGGACCCGTTCCGGCCCTGCCGGTCGCCAGGGCTATCGTGTGGTCGCAGCACGTTCATCCGGGCAGATACTCCTTGAATCGGATCAGAGGCTCGTCCCCATGCTGATACGCGGGCGGCGGGGGGCTCAGCCAATCGCGGACCCTGTCTTTGATGGCGTACGCGAAGAAGTGGTTTCCCGTGGGGTTGTAATGGCCGATGTAGTACCGGTCGACATAGTCCTGGGCTGAGAGCTTGAACGAGTCGAACTCCGCCACATGGGCCGGCAGGCTGTCGATCCACGGGATGCCCAACTGATCGAGGTGCTGGCGGAAGATCTGGGGATGCCAGTCCACGTGGTGCGGGTCATCCGGTGAACCACGAGCGCAGCCATGCCACACGGCCCCCGCCGGATAGCTCAGGAGCACGATCAGGTTCTTGTCCTGCTCGCTGCAAAACCGCTTCAGTCGCTCCATGACCTTCATGCCGACCCGCACGGCATAGCCCTGCAGCACCCGGTTGGCGGCCTTCTGGATGGCCGCGGCACTCGACAGATCCCCGGGGTCGACACCCGCGCGACGTGCCGTCGATGCGAAGGTCGTCGGATCCGCCAGGGTGCCCGTGCGTTCGGCGAACAGCACCTGCGCGATCTCGTCGGTGCGAAACGTCTCGACGATGAAGTCGAGGTCGCAGAGCTGTTCGAGCGATTGTTCGGTGGGGCAGAGATTCGGCTTGTCGACGAGATCGCCCGCGTCATCCAGCCGGCCATGAACCCAGGGGTTGGCATGGAACATGGCCCCCGCCATCGAATCCAGGACATTTTGCGGAAACGCGAGCCAACGCCAGGCATAGACGCTTCGCCAATGATCGTCGCCCCAGATGTTGAAGATCAGGTTCTTCGCGCTCATCTCCGACTGCTCGTTCATCAGCAGCCTGCGATAGGCCTGGTAGACGCCGAAGCCGCCGATTCCGAAGTTCCGGATCGGTTCGCAGAAGTGCGCCGCCAGGACCTCCTGCCACGTCTCCCCGTCGCTCACCTGGTGGCCTTGCGTGAAGCTGTCGCCGTAGGTGTGGATGCGGCAGGGCTGATCCCGGAAGTTGACCTGCATGCGCTGCCCGGTCGATTCGTAGCGTGCCAAGGTGTGGCATCCATCGACGCCGTCCCGCACGAAGGAGTTGCGGAGGAGGTAGCCGAAGGTCGGGTCGAAGCGGGCCCACACCTTGGCCTTCGGGTCGAGAAACATCTTCAAGGTGTCCGGCTTGACCACGTGGGGCCGAATCCAGTCGCGAAACTGTTCCTCGACGGACGAAGATCCCGCAACGGCATGAAACGCTGCGAACGCCACCGGGGCGGCCCCGAGAAACTCGCGGCGGGTCCGGACCTTACCGAGCTGATCCATGCGATGTGCCTTTCGATGCCGTCACGGCAGACGAGGGATGGGAGGAAGCAGAAAGCGATTCGTGGCGCAGCCGCTCCGGGAATGCGGGCCGGTGACCGTCATCGTGCCGGCGGCGGTGCCTTTGGCCGCCTCAGCGCGACGCATGCGAACGGCACGGCCTGTGGGACACGTCCTGGACTTCACCCGCCGGGTGCTCGCCCCGCGGAGGTCGGGTAATACGTGCGGCGAAGGGGAATGACAAGTGATTCCGAGGGCCCTTCCTGAATCGGAACGGAGCCGGCCACTGCTGGCAGGGTATCCTTGCGAGATCGCTTGCTGCCGGCTGCGGAAACCCTCGAAGGTGCGATCATGCGTGGCATCGTGTTCGTGTTGTTCTGGCTCGTCGCGGTCACCGTCGCGTCGACGGCTCCGGCCGGCGACCGGCCCAACATCCTGTGGATCGTGGTCGACGACATGTCGGCCGACTTCGGCTGCTACGGCTCCACGGCGGTGCCCACCCCGCACGTCGATCGCCTGGCCGCCGAGGGAACGAGATTCGCCCATGCCTTCGTGACGGCGCCGGTCTGCTCCCCTTGTCGCTCGGCGATGATCACGGGGATGTACCAGACCACGATCGGGGCCCATCATCACCGCAGCGGCCGCGGCCAGCTCACGATCGAACTGCCCGCCGGCGTGCGGCCGGTGCCCGCCATCTTCCAGGAAGCCGGCTGGTACACCTGCATCGGTGACGGGTTGCCAGGCGCCGCCGAGAACCCGGGCGACCGGCCGCAGCCGCTCGGCAAGACCGACTACAACTTCGAGTGGAACGCCGCCATCTACGACGGCGAAGATTGGGCGGGCCGGAAACCCGGCCAGCACTTCTTCATGCAGGTGCAGCTGCCCGGCGGCAAGCTCCGCGACGGCGAGGGGGGGCTGGAACGGCTGCCACGCCAGGCCGCGGCCGCGTTCGGTGCCGCGACCGATCCGGCGACGGTGACCCTGCCCCCCTACCTGCCCCGCGACGGCGTGCTCCTGGCCGACCGGGCGGCCTACCTCGATGCGGTGCGGCTCACCGACGCCCATGTCGGCCGGGTGATCGGGCGGCTGGCGGACGAAGGCCTGCTCGACGAGACGCTCGTGATCTTCATGACCGATCATGGCATCAGCCATGTGCGTGCGAAGCAGTTTCTCTACGACGAGGGGACGCACGTGCCCTTCATCGTTCGCGGCCCCGGAGTTCCGCGGGGCGCGGTGCGGGAAGACCTCGTCGAGCAGATCGACATGCCAGCGATCTCGCTGGCCATGGCCGGGCTGCAGATCCCCGCGGCGATGCAGGGGCGAAACGTGTTCGCGCCGGGCTACGAGCCCCGCGAGGCGGTGTTCGCGGCCCGCGACCGCTGCGACGAGACGGTGGACCGGATCCGGAGCGTCCGCACGGCCGACTGGCTTTACATCCGCAACTTCTACCCGGCTCGGCCGCTGCTGCAGCCCAATGCCTACAAGGACGCCCGACCCGCGCTGGTGGCGCTGCGGTCGCTGCACGACGCCGGTCGACTCGCTCCGGAAACGACGCGGCTCCTGTTCGCCCCGACGCGGCCAGCCGAGGAGCTCTACCGCTGGCGGGAGGACCGCTGGCAGCTCGAGAACCTCGCGGCCGATCCCGCCAATGCCGCCGCGCTCGCCGCGCTCCGCGGCCGCCTCGATCAATGGATCGTCGAGACTCGCGATCTGGGGCCCGAGTCGGACGCCATGTACGACAGCGACATGCAGGTGTATCGCGAACTCGGCATTCCCGCCGTCGAAGCCAACATCGCCACGATGAAGCGCTGGGCCGCGGCAGGGAAGTGAGTTCATCAGCTCGGGCGGCGGCATATCGTCGGCTCGGGGAGGCACCGGTTCACGGGTCACGGCGGTCGACGTGGGCTTCCCTCAGGATCGCCTCGATCTTGTCCACGACGGCAGGATGCTCGGCCGCCACGTCACGGGATTCGCCGATGTCGGCGGCGAGGTCGTACAGTTCCAGCGGCGCTCCGGCCTGCGGGCGAACGGCCTTCCAGTTCCCGACCCGGGCCGCCTGGGCGAGCGCCCCCGGTTCGCCGTCTTCCCAATACGAGTAGGGGCGCTGCCGCTGGCCGGCCTCACCCAGGAGCGTGGGCACGAGCGGGACGCCGTCGATTCCCGGTGGCGGCGCAACGTTCGCGAGTTCGCAGCACGTGGGGAGCAGATCCTCGAAGCCCCCGATCTGCCCCGTGAGGCCGCCGGCCGTGACTCGCCCCGGCCAGCGCACGATCAGCGGCACGCGGATGCCCCCCTCGTAGAGCGAAAACTTGAGGCCGCGAAGCGGGCCGGCGTTGCGGAAAAACCACGGATCCGACCCACCCGCATTGATCGGCCCGTTGTCGCTCGTGAAGAGCACGACCGTCTCCTCTCCGATGCCCAGTTCGTCGAGCAAGGCCACGAGCCGGCCCACGTCCCGGTCGAAGCGGGTCATCATCCCGGCGTAGGTGGCCCGCGGCTTGGGGTTGCTGGCGTAGTGATCACCGACATAGGGCGTCTCGGGAAACCTGCCGTCGTACTCGGCCAGGGAGTCCTCCGGGACGAGCAGTTCGGCATGCGGAATGGTGGTGGCCAGCAGGCAGAAGAAGGGGCCGGATCGGTGTCGGCGGATGAAATCGAGCGCGGCCGAGTGGATCACGTCGGGTGCGTAGGTCGTTCGGCGGCCGGCCGCGAAGTCGTTGCCTGTCAGCGGCATCTTCGCGCCCCCCTGCCAGATCCAGTCCGGGTAGTGGAAATGGGCCTGGGCCTGGTCGAGGAAACCCACCCACTCCCCGAAGCCGTGCGCCCCGGGAGCCCCGGCGGTGCCGACGTCGCCCAGCCCCCACTTGCCGAACCCGCCGCAGGCGTAGCCCGCCTGAGCCAGAACCTTCGCGAGCGTGACGTCCTCGGCCGAGAGCGTCTGGGTCGCGCTGTTCGCCCGCACCCTGGTGTGGCCCGTGTGCTGTCCCGTCATGAGCGCGCTCCGGGACGGCATGCACTTGCAACTTCCGGCGTAAAAATCCGTGAATCGCAGGCCCTCTCGGGCGAGTGCATCGATGTGGGGCGTCTGCACGAGTTGCTGGCCGTAGCAGCCCAGCCCTCCGTAGCCGAGATCATCGGCGACGATCAGCACGATGTTCGGCGGACGCTTCCCACGCGCCGGTTCGGCCGCATTCGCCGCCGGCAGCGCCACCCAGAGAACGAGGCACGCCCGGAGCACCCACTCGAGCGTCACGGCCACACGAGGCATCCGGCGTCTATCCATCATTACGGCACCGCCAACTGGAAGTCGTGCGCCCGCTTCTCCGTGGGATCGAAGTCGATCTTCAGCTGGGAGTTGCGGTTGTATTGGACTGGGATCGTCTCGACGACTTCGTCCTTCATGTCGCCCGGACCGGCGTCGGGGTCGGGCACCCGGCGGCCAGTCGGCTTGAGGGCCGAGATCTCCACGCGGTAGGTGCCGCGCGACAGGCCCCGCTCGGCGGGAATCTCGTAGCGGCCGGCGGTGATCGGGCCGTCGCTGCCGATGCCATCGCCCAAGGCAAAGAACCGGATCACGCCGTTGGCCACGGCCGCCCCGCCCACAGTGACCGTTCCCTGGACGGCACCGCGGGGCGGGCCGGGTTCGCGACACCCGGTGGCGGCGAGGCCTGCCAGCAGCAGAACCCAGCCCGTCAGCGCCGGCGCTCGCCCGCATCCAGATCGATGAGCTGCCGTCATCAGTTGACCCCCGTCACGGCTTCGCCGTCGCCCTGCCCGCTCGCCGCAGCCCAGACTGCCAGGTCGATGGAGTCGACCACCAGGCTCACGCTTCCGTCGCAAAACACGGCATGCACGCCGCCCGGGTGACCGCTCCGGCTGGCCATGAACCACTGCGTCGCGTTGCTCGCCGTCGCGTCGCGGGTGCAGGGCCAACCCTTGGCGGGGTCGTCGATGCACGAACCGTA
>QWPO01000003.1 GCA_003669255.1 Planctomycetota bacterium
CGTCGGCTATCCTGCCGTTGGCGAGCGAACTCGCCCCGGCCCCTCCGCCGGTTTCAGCTCGTTGGGCACGAACTGCCACTGTGTGAGTCAGGATCGCTGCATACAGTTTTGACCGCCTGTCTCCCTGCTGGAAATCCCACCGATGCCACTCCGCCTCGCCTTCAGTTCCAATGCCTACCTCGACGTGCCGGTCGAGCAGGCCATCGAGCGGATCGCCGGATTCGGTTACGCCGGCATCGAACTGCTGGCCGACGTGCCGCACGCCTGGCCGGCGGGTCTGCTCGAAGTGCAGAAGGAGTCGATTCGGCGGGCGCTCGGCGCCAGCGGCCTCGTCGTCTCCAACATCAACGCGTTCATGATGAACGCGATCGCCGACCCGCGGCAGCCCTACTGGCATCCCGGCTGGACTGATCCCGATCCGCACTACCGAGCGATTCGCCGCGAGCACACGAAGCGGGCGCTGCGGCTCGCTGCCGAGCTGGGCGCGAAGCAGATCTCGACTGAGCCCGGCGGCGAGATCCAGCCGGGCCAGACCCGCGAGCAGGCGACCGACATCTTCTACGATGAGATCATGCCGGTGCTCGACGTGGCGGCCGAGGTGGGTGTGACGCTGCTCGTGGAGCCGGAGCCGGGCCTGCTCATCGAGAAGTTCGGCCAGTACCTGGAGTTCGCCGAGCGGGTGAACCATCCGGCCCTGGGCCTCAACTTCGACGTCGGCCATGCCTACTGCGTGGGTGAGGATCCGGCTGAGTGGGTGCCGCGGATGAAGGCCCACACACGGCACTACCACGTGGAAGACATCGCCGCGACGCGGGTCCATCACCATCTCGTGCCGGGCGAAGGCGCGATCGACTTCGCGGCGGTGCTGCAGGCCATCGCCAACCACACGCCCGACATCTGGGTCACCGTCGAACTCTATCCCTACCGCGACCGGCCTGACGACGCGGCCCGTGCCGCCCGGGCGCACCTGCTCGGCATCGCGCAGGCCGCCGGCGTGGAGTTCGCCTGACATGCTTCCCTGGCTGCGGCTCGTGCGGCTGCCAAACCTCGCCACGGCCGCGGCTGATTCGCTGGCCGGCTATCTGGTTGTGTCGGGGCTGCAGGCCGTGCAGTGGCCGCCTGCCGCCTGCCTGCTGGCGGTGCTGGCATCGCTCGGCTTCTACGCGGCGGGCATGGTACTTAATGATGTCTACGATGTGGCGATCGACCGGGCGGAGCGGCCCGAGCGGCCCTTGCCAAGCGGCGCGATCGCCGTGCGTCGAGCCGCGGCGGTCGGCAACCTGCTGATGGCCGTCGGGGCCGCGGCGGCCTGCGGTGCGGCGTTCGTGGCGAACACGCCGTGGCCCGCGTTCGTGGGGGCTGCGCTCACCGCCGCAATCTGGCTCTACGACCGTCATGCGAAGGCCACGCCCCTCGGTCCGGCGGTGATGGGGGCCTGTCGTGGGCTCAACTGGCTCCTCGGCATGACAGCCGCCGGCGGGCCGACGGCGGTGCACCAGTGGGCGATACCTCTGGGCATGGCGATCTACGTCGCCGGCATCACGCTCTTCGCTCGCGACGAGGCAGGCCGCAGTCGTCGGGCGATGCTCGTCGCCGGCGCGGTGACGATGGCGGTGGGGCTGGCCGTTGCGGCCGGTTTCGTCTGGCTGCCCTTACGAGATGGCGTCGCGCGGGTGGCCACGCTGCCCGCGCCGACATGGCTCATGCTCTGGGGCATCCTCTCCGCGTCCGTCATCCTCCGGGCCATCCAGGCCGTGGCGAGTCCTTCGATCCCCCGCGTGCGTGCCGCGGTCGGCAATGCAATCATGGCGATCATCACCCTCGACGCGGTTCTCGTGCTCGCCGCTTGCGGCGAGCGATGGGCGATCGTCGTGATCTGCCTGCTTGCCTGGTTCCTCCTGGGCCGGCGACTGGTGCCCCCCACCTGATTCCTCCCGATCCCGTCTTCATGCTCCTCGGCTTCAGCACCAACTCGATCGGCGACGTCGACCCGCTTGATGCGGTGCCGCGGCTTCGCGATCTCGGCTACGGGTCGCTTGCTATCACGCTCGACCACCACACGATCAATCCATTCGCAGATGATCGTTCCGCCCGGGTGGCCCGCTGGCGAAAGGCACTCGCCGATGTGGGCATGGCGTGCGTGATCGAGACCGGCGCCCGTCACCTCCTCGATCCGATGGTCAAGCACGAGCCCACGCTCGTTTCATCCGATCCGTCGGCCCGGGCGTGCCGCATCGACTTCACGCGGCGGGCGATTGACGTGGCGGCGGACCTCGGTGCGGGGTGCGTGTCGCTCTGGTCGGGCGTCGGTCGCGACGGGGCGGCCCTGGAGACATTCGGAAACAGGCTTGCTGACGGGCTCGCCGAGATCATGATGCACGCGGCACAGGCCGGTGTCGTCGTCGCCTTCGAGCCGGAGCCCGGGATGGTGATCGACACGCTCGCCCTCGCTGCCACGCTGTTTGATCGCGTCGGCCGGCCGGCGGCGTTGCGGCTCACCGTGGACATCGGCCACATGGAATGCATGGGCGAGTGGCCGTACGCCGCGCACCTTCGGCCGTGGCACGGCATGATCGCCAACGTGCACGTCGACGACATGCTCGCCTGCCGGCACGAGCACCTGCCGTTGGGCAGCGGCGATGTTGATCTTTCCGCCGCGGTCGCCGCCCTTGCCGCCGTCGGCTACCGTGGCGGCCTGCACGTCGAACTTCCCAGGCAGTCGCACCGCTGGCTGGAGACGGCCCGGCAGTCAGCAGCGGTGCTTGCCCCCTTGATCTCCCAGGAGTCGCCTGCATGACCGCGAACCGCACCCCCCACGTTCTCCTGCTCTCCGTTCCCGGCCTGCGGGCCGAGGATCTCTCGCGGATGCCCGCGCTCGCGAGGCTTGCAGCCGGCGGCCGCTGCGTGCCGCTCGCCCCCGGTTTTCCGGCGGTCACCTGCCCCGTGCAGGCGGCGCTCACCACCGGCACGACACCCGCCGCCCACGGCATTGTCGCCAACGGACTCTTCGACCGCGGTACGAACCACCTCGAGATGTGGATCAGTCCCGACTCGGTCCACCACTCACCGAGGCTCTGGGACCGGATCAAGCGGGTGCGGCCCGACCTACGGGCGGCGGCGTGGTTTCTGCTGCAGTCGAAGCACGCCACCGCCGACCTCGTCTGCCTGCCCGCTCCCAAGCACAACCCCGATGGCAGCGAAACGATGTGGTGCCACACGAATCCGGAACCGCTCTACGCCTCGCTTCGCGAGACGCTCGGGGAGTTTCCGCTGCACAAGTTCTGGGGCCCGGTCGCAGGCATCGAGTCGTCGCGGTGGATCGCGCGGAGCTTCATCGAGGCGTCGAGGCCTGCGCCTCCGCACCTGGCGTTCGTCTATCTGCCGCACCTCGACTACGCCGCCCAACGCACGGGCCCCGACAGCCCAGCGGCCCTTGCGGCCTGCGGCGAACTCGACGCCGAGATCGGCACGCTCATCGACGACTTTGCCATGATCGTCGGCCTGGAAAACCTCACCGTGCTCGTTGCGGGCGAATACCGGATCCGCCCCGTGGCGCACGCGATCCATCCCAACCGCATCCTTCGCGAGGCCGGCCTGCTTGCCGTCCGCGAGACGGCCGAGGGAGAGATCCTCGACCTCGCCGCCAGCCGGGCCTGGACGCTCGCCGACCACCAGATCGGCCACGTCTATCTTCGCGATCCCGCCGACGCCGCCACCGTGGCCGCTCTCTTCCGGGGCAGGGCAGGGGTGGGCCGAGTGCTGTCTGGCGATGACCTCGTCGCAGCGGGTCTCGTGGCCCCTGGCCAGCCTCGGCAGGAGAGCCGCTGCGGCGACGTCGTCATCGAGAGCGGCCTCGATTCGTGGCAGACGTACTTTTACTGGCTCGACGACGCCAAGGCCCCCACGTTTGCTCGCACGATCGACATCCACCGGAAGCCCGGCTACGACCCGCTTGAACTCCACCTCGACCGTACCCGCCTGCCGCAGATCACGATTCCGCTCGACGTGTCGCTCGTGAAGGGCTCGCATGGCGCCGTCGATCCAGCGAACCCGCACGAGACGATCTTCATCGCGTCGCGGCCCGATGTGACCGACGCCACGGCGCTCGCGATGACCGACGTCGCGGGGATCGTGGAGCGGATGTGCGGCGCGTGGAATCAAACGTAGCCGCAGGTTGGTAACCTGCGGTCGGAGTAGGGCACAGGTTGACAACCCGTGCTACGCGGAATCAGACGTAGCCGCAGGTTGGTAACCTGCGGATGAAGGCACACAGGTTGAAAACCTGTGCTACTCGAAAACCCGTGCTACGCGGGCGACGGCTGGATCTCGTCGGCGCAGCGGTGGCCAGAGTCCTTGCGGCCTGAGCCCTCAAAGCGGCTGATCAGACGGACGGTCATGTCGCCGTCACAGGCGATCTGGCAGGAGAGCCGCACGCCGGGCGTGGTCACTCCCTTTGCCGCGAGCACGTCCTTTTCCGCCTGCGTCATCGCCGCGGGCTCGCCCGCCACAAACTCGACGCGGCAGGTGGTGCAGCGGGCCACGCCGCCGCAGGCGTGCAGCTGATCGGTGCCGCACTCGTCCTCGAGCGCGTTGACGAGCCGCTTGCCGGCCGGCACCTGAAACGAACCTTTACCTTCGACGGTGATCGTGGGCATCGCGAAATCTCCTGGGAGGGTTACTTCTTCGGCGGCTTGTCGTCCAAGTTGGCGGCCAGGTCATCGGCCGACACGGTGGAGGCCACGCCACCTTCGGGCACGTCGAGGCCCGCTGTCCACACCAGCGCGTTGAGCATCATCGTCCGGAAGTCGTCGTGGGCCCAGTTGCGGTGGAAGTGGGCGCCGGTGCAGCCGAAGCCGCGGCCGCCACCGGGCCGCTCGTAGGCCCAGGCGAGCGCCTCGCGGCTTCCCTTGCCGGCGCGGACCGTCGGATTGTTGCTGTGGGCGCCGTCGGGCCGCTCGCGGGTGTCGTTCGGTGGCACGGCGGTGAGGAGCAGCGTCAGCCCTTCGGGCGGATCGCGAAACCGCATGTGGTAATACCACTCGTCGTTCGTCTCGAAGGGCTTCACACCCCGGGCGATCGGATGGCTCTCGGCGAGCTCGGTCTTGGCGAGCGTCCAGTGCGGGTTCACCGACCAGTGAGGCTCGAAGTAGCCGCCGAGCCAGGAGAGGAACTCAGGGCCGCCCTTTTCCTTCGGCACCTCGACCGCGTAGTGGAGGCAGGCGATGCCGACACCGCGCTTGGCGAGGGCGTCGATCTGGGCCAGGTGGTTGCTCTGCAGCACCGGGTGACCGTCGCCGCCATCAGCGAAGAAGAAGATCGCGTCGGCGTTGTCGAAGGCGGTCGGGTCGGCCGGCCAGCCGCCGGTGTACGTCTCGGTGACGAGCTGCGGGAGTGGCTCCCGGGCGAAGTGGTCGTCGAGGCACTTCTCGGCCAGCAGGGTGCCGGCACGATGCTCGTGCTCGCCGGGAGCGTGGCTCGGCCGGCCGGCCACGAGCACCAGCTTCTTGCGGCCGTCGGTGAGCTCCAGCCGCTTGAGCCGGATGTCCTTGAACTCCACCTTCATCGGCGGGCCGACGTGCAGCTGCAGGGCAAGAACGCCCTGCATGGCCCGCTTGTCGGCCTGCTCGTCGAGCGTCTCCGACATCAGCTGGCCGTTGATGAAGTGCTGGAGCTTCGAACCTCGGGCCACGATCCGGTACTCGTTCCAGTCGCCCTGCTTGATCGCCTTCTGAAGTTCGGCCGTGTCGCCGATCGGCTCGCCGGCCACCTTCGTGCCATCGGCCGCGATCGTGACGCGCTCACCCCGTTGGCAGAGGATGCCGCGGCCTCTCTCCTCGTAGATGATTCCCGAATAGGTCGGGCCCGCCTCGAAGTCGGCCTGGTAGCCGCCAACCACGAAGTCACCCAGATCCTTGCTGCGGTACTGGATGCCACTGTTGGCCTTGGGGGTGCCTGTGATCCGGTAGGCGAGCGTGAGTTCGAAGTCGTCGACCAGCCCCTGCCGCCAGATCAGGAAGGTGTTTTCCTTGGTCGGGTTCTCGGCGGTGGTCTCACCGACAATGACGCCATTCTCGACCCGCCAGAACTCAGGCTTTCCCTCCCAGCCCGCCAGCGACGTGCCATTGAAGAGCGACACGCCCGGCTCGTCGGCGCCGACGAATCCGCTTGAGCAGGCGAGCGCTGCCGCCACCACGCAGACGACCACTCGCCTCGATGCACGGCAGGGGAATCGATGGAGCAACGACACGAGCGGGCCTCCGAAGGGAATGCGCCGGCGGCTGGATCGCGCCGGCTGGCAAGAGTATGCCACGAAGGCCTCTGGCAGGGCAGCCCGCGGGCCCAGCGAACTGCTGGTCCTAGCGCGTCGCAGCCCGCGGGAGGCCGTTGGAAGTGAGGGCCGACCGCGACAGGCCCAGCATGTCAAGCAGCGCGTCGACGCCGACGACGCGGACGCCAAACTGCTCGGCCGTCTTCAGGTTGCGGGACTGTCGCCGCGCCTCTTCCGCGAAGCCCTCTTCGCCGCGTTCGGCCGGTGGCTTTCCGCCGTCGACCACCATCGCCGTCATCGGCGTGACGGAGTCGACCACGCGGCCACCGGCTCGTTTCACCAGGTCGACGAGTCGCTCGCGGTCGTTGTCGCCCGCTTCATCGAGATTCACCCAGCCCACGATCACCACCTCCGGGGCCGTGCCGGCCGTCCAGAGGCTCGTGGCCACTCCATCGCCCGCGAGGATCGGCGACCTGTTGGAGTCGCGACGGATCGTCGCCCTGAGCAGCGACGGTCCTTCGATCGAGGTCACCTCGACGACACCCTTGCGGTCACCCGCCTGCGGCCGCTCGTCGTCCGGTGAGAAGACGTGGAGGATCATGCCGGGGCGGATCCCCCGCGTGGATGAGGCCGATACCAGCACGCTCCGTTCCCGCTCGTCCACGGAAATCACACGGCCGTCGAACCCGTCGATCCGATCGTCTTTCGGCGTGGCGGCGAGCACTGTCTCTTGAAGGTCGCGATCAGCCACTCGGAGCGACGACAGAATCCGATTCTGTTCGTCGATGACCTTGGCGCGGTCGCGGAGTTCCGCGTAGACCAGGTCGAGCCTGTCCTCGGCTGCTTCCTTGGCTGTGAAGTCCTTCAGGCGGTTTGCCGAGAGAAGCTGGCCGCCGCCGGCGATCTTCGCGATCAGCGATTCGAGACGGGTTGCCTTGTCTTCGGCATCCTTCTTGGCCTTGAGCAGTTCGGTCTGCTTCGACTCGTGCTCGGTCCAGCGGGCCTGGAAGTCCTGCTCCTGCTTCTGCCGCTTCGCTTCGGTGTCGGTCTTGCCCTGTTCCGCGTCCTTTTGACTCTTCTGAGCAGCCGCGACC
>QWPO01000195.1 GCA_003669255.1 Planctomycetota bacterium
AACGCCGCCTGGATCGACGGCTCGATGTTGACGATCCGCCCCTTGTAGATGTTGCCGACGAGGTTGTCCTGGCTGGTCCGCTCCACGTAGAGCTCCTCCAACACCCCGTCCTCCATGATCGCGATCCGGCACTCTTCCGGCTGCGACACGTTGATCAGCATTTCCTGTTTCATCGGTTTTCCCTTCTCTGTTCGCCGCCCCGAAAGGGCGGCGGGGCACTAGGCCCCGGTTTGGGCGAGCAGGCGACGCATCTGGTCGCGCAGGTAGGCTTTGACCTCCTGCGCCCCGTACATCGACAGCGCCTTGTCGGCGACCACGCGGCAGTCGGCGGCCGAAACGCTTCGGCACGCCTGCTTCACTTCCGGAACGGCGCTCGCCGGCACGCTCAGCTGCCGGAGCCCCAGTCCCAAAAGCAGCTGCGTGAACATCACGCTGCCGCTCATCTGGCCACACACATTGGCCGGCACTCCGGCCTCCCGCGCCACGTCCAGCGAGCGGCGCAACAGCCGCAGCACCGCTGGATCGCAGGCGTTGTACAAATCCGCAACCTCCTTGTTGCCCCGGTCGACCGCCAGCGTGTACTGGATCAGGTCGTTGGTGCCGACCGAGACGAAATCGACCTCCTTGATGAATGCATCGAGCATCATCACGGCGGCCGGCGTCTCGACCATCATCCCCACCGGCATCTTCGGGTTGAACTCGATGCCGTGTTCGGCGAGATCCTCCATCACGTCGGCGAGCACCATCCGGGCCTGCCGGAGCTCGACGATCGTGGAGATCAGTGGAAACATCACGCGGACGTCCCCTAAGGCGCTGGCCCGGAGAATCGCCCGCAGTTGCGTGCGAAAAACCGGCAGCTGCCGCAGCGAAAGGCGGATGCTCCGCAGGCCGAGGCAGGGATTCCGCTCCTCCTCGGGCGTCGTCTCGGTGAGCATCTTGTCGGCACCGAGGTCGAGCGTGCGGATCACCACCGGCTTGCCGCCCATCGCGTTGACGACGGAACTGTAGGCCTTGTAGTGGTCTTCCTCGGTCGGCTCCCGCTTGCTCGTCAGGTAGAGAAACTCGGTGCGGTAGAGGCCGATGCCGTCGCAGCCGCGGCTGATGCACTGCTCCACTTCACTGGGAAACTCGATGTTGCCCATGATCTGGATGCGAACGCCGTCGGTCGTCTCGGCGGGCAGGTCGCGGAGCCGGTCGAGCTTCGCCGCCACGTGCTTGGCGGCCTCCTCCTCGAGGCGATACTGGGCGATCGTCTCCTCGTCGGGCTGGAGGATGATCACGCCCTGATTGCCGTCGAGGATCACCGGCTCGCCGCCCGACACGTCGGCCAGGAACGGGCCCACGCCGACGACCGCCGGAATCTCGAGCCCCTCGGCCACGATCGCGGTGTGGCTACCCGGCCCGCCGAGTTCGGTGGCGAATCCCTTCACGAGCCGGCGATCGAGATTCGCCGTCTCGCTCGGCGTGAGGTTGTGCGCCAGCACCACCACCGGCTGCGAGATCGCCGCGAGCGTCTCCCGCCGCTGGCCGAGCAGGTTGCGCAGCAGGCTCTTCTCCAGGTCGTAGATGTCGTGCGCCCGCTGGGCGATGTGGCTGTCGAGGTTCTGGAAGGCCTTGGCGTAGCGGCGGAGCGTGCGGCTCACCGCGTATTCGGGCCACCAGTTCCGGTCGCGAACGGCGCTGGTCAGCTCCTCCTGGAGCTTCGGGTCGTGGAGCATCGCCAGATGCGCCTCGAAGATCGCGGCGTATTGGTCGCCGAGTTCGGCGCGGATGGCGTCGCGGTTTTGCTCCACCTCACGGGCGGTCTCGCCCATGGCCGCGGCCAGGCGGGCGAGTTCCGTGTCGACGGCGCTCCGCTCCACGAACCGCCGCGGAATGCGGAAGCCCTCGCTGTCGAGGACGAGCGCCTCGCCGATGGTGACGCCGGGTGAGACGGCGATGCCTTGGAGTTTGAGCATCGGGCGCAGTCCGCCCGCCGGCAGCGGAGGCCCTCATGGGAGATCGCACGGCCCGCCAAGGCGGGGGCGATCGACATCCCGGGGTCTCGCGCCTGGCAGTTGGTCGCGGCTCCTTCGGTGGTTGTGGTCGTTGGTGGTTGAACCGCGGCGAACGGGGACCGTGATCGGCCCCGAACACGTTCCCCGGGTCAGGATTCCTGGTCGTTCTCGTGTTCGTTGAAGCGGCTCTCGAACAGGCTGCCGATGGCATCGAGCGCCTCGCGGGCGTCTGGCCCGGTCGCTTCCACCACCAGCCTGGTGCCCGCCTCGGCGGCGAGCGTGAGGAGTTCGAGGATGCTCTTGCCGTCGGCCCGTTGCGAATCGTTGACGAAGGCGATTCGCGACTGCCACTTCCGCGCCTCGCGGGCGAGCAGATCGGCAGGGCGGGCGTGCAGGCCCGCCGCATTCACCACGACGACCTCGCGCGAGATGGTCTCCTCTTGCTGGAGGCCACCGGCGGCGTCGCGAACGGATTCGGGACTTCTTGCATTCATATCACGACACCACACCGTGGCTGTCCGCCTCTTCGAGTAGATGCTGGATGTCGACCGGCTCCTTCGCGGCCTTCAGCAGCCGGCAGAAGGAGTCGTCACGGAGCTGCCGCGAGATGTTCTCGAGGGCGCGGAGGTGGTCGCCGGGCCGGTCGGGAGGCGAGACGAGCAGGAAGAACAGCTGCACGGGCTCGCCGTCGAGGCTCTGGAAATCGATGCCCTGCTGACTGACGGCCACCGTGCCGACGAGCTTATTGACGCTGGGGTGCTTGGTGTGGGGCACGGCCACGCCCCGGCCGATCCCGGTGCTGCCGAGGTCTTCCCGCTTCATGATCGCCTTCACGATCCCCTCGAGATCGCCGGGAGCGATCTTCCCCGCATCGACGAGCGACTGCGCCATCTCGCGGATCACGCCCTCCTTGGTGGCGGCGTGGACGTGGGAGCGGACCGCGTCGTTGGCGACGAAATCGGAAAACTTCATGCGTGATGCCGTGTCGGAAGGTGGGTGGCGGATGGTGGCCGCGTTTCAGGACCGGCGACTCGACTGCACATGCTTGTGGTCGCGGATCTTTTCCTTGTGCTTGCGGAGTTGCTGCTCCATCTTCTGCACCGCGCCATCGACGCTCCGCCAGAGATGGGGGGAAACCTCATGGCTGACGAGCTCGTGGAAGTGCTCGGACGAGGCCACGATCTCCACCGCGGGCAGAGACGAGTTCTGCAGGTCGACCGTCACGTTCAGGGCCGTCAGCCGGTCGAAATAACGCGTCAACCGCGACACCTTCGACTCGATCTTCGACTGCGAGGCCGGGCTCAGCTGGCCGTGCCGTGCGGAAACTCTGGTCTGCACGCAAACGCTCCTCAAGGTTGGAAAAGAAGGAACCCGAAGCATATCACCCGCAGTGGCGCTCCAGCAATTCGCACTGCGGAAACGTCGTGCAGGGGCGCGAAACTCACTCGTCGTCACGGTCCTGCGGGGTCGCTGGCGCGGCCGCCGGCGGCTCCCCCCCACGCCTGATCCGCCCCTGCTCGAGCTGAGTCTTCCACCACGCGATGCCGTCGTCGCGCAGCATGTCGGGACGATCCGCGCGATACGTGGAGCGATGCTTCTCGTCGGGCTGCACGATCTCGACGAGCCTGCGGATCGCATACCGGCGCACGGCCAGGCTGCCGTCGCCGAGCGATTCAACGAGCAGCGCATCGCCGCCGGCAGCGAGTTCGTCGTCGCTGAAGCCGCGGGCGCACGCCATCAGCGTGTCGCCCTTGCCCTGCGGGCCACCCTCGCGAAATGCCGCGGCAAGTGCCGCCGCGGAGTTTTCCCCGCGGGCGATCGCCAGCGGCACCGCCATCTGCTCAAGCGTGGTCCACTGGGTCTCGCTCAACGACAGCGGCCGCTCCGCGGCGAGCAGAGCCACGAGTTCGCGATAGTCGCCGAGCAGCGCGAGGGTGGCCGCCGCGATCATCCGGTTCTCACTTCGCCGGTCAGTCGCCAGCCGGCGAAGCGGCTCATCAACGCCCGTCGCCGGGCTGGCCGCCAGCGTGTCGGCGAGCGTCCTCGCAGCCGACCGCTCGATGCGATCGCCACCGGCTGGGAAACGCATCCACGCCGGCTCGGCGGTAGGCGGCACGAGCGTGGCGGCGGCTGGGTCGCGATCATCCCAGGCGATGGCGGCCCGCGGCGCAAGGAGCACTTCCGGAGGCAGGCCCGCCAGCGGCGTCCAGTCGCCGCCCGCCGCCGCCTGCTGCCAGACCTTCTCGGTGGCGCCGGCGTGGATCACCGCCCGACGAGACGGCGCTGACGCGCCGCCGGGGTCGCGATCGAACAGCACCTCGATGCCCGCCGGCTGCCGCATCACTCCGGAGATGACGCCACGCAGTCTGCCGGCCATCACGCCGATTCGCGCATCGGCGGCCGCGGCCGACACGACCGCGCGACCAAACACGATTTCGACTCGCGGCGTCATATCGGCGTCGTGCGTGACCACCGCCATGGAGCCAGGCTCGAGCCGAATCGTCACTCCTCCGAGCGAGAACACCGGGTGGCACCAGGGCGGCGCAATCAGTTCTTCGCGATCTGCCAGCGGCGCATCGGCGGGCAGAAGAAGCCACGCCGCCGCACCGTCGACCTCGCCCCGATGCAACAGCAGGCCTCCTTCGCGGAGCTTTGCCGCCGACTCGCCTCCCTGACCCGCCCCGCCGTCGGCCGGCGCCCCATCGGGCACGGCCGCGGGAATCGACGCGGCCGCCAGCGCCGAATCCGCCGCAGCCGGATCCGCCGCAGCGGGAGCCGCCACGATCGCCATCGCATCGCCGCTGGGCACCCGCTGATCGCCAAGCGCCGGAGTGGCGGCCGGTTCCGGAGGCGCGATCGCCGCAGGGAAAGCCTGTTGTGGAGACGGCTCTGACGCAGCCGCGCTGAGCGCCTCCACGTCTGGTGGTGCTGGGGGGCCGTCTTGAGCTGGTGCATCACCGGGCGGGGGTGCGGCTGGTTCGATCGCGGCCGTCTCTTCTGCTTCTTCTGCAGGCGGCTCCACCGCGGATGCAGGCGGCGGCGCGGCGGCTGGCACCTCGACGGGCTTCCGGGGCGGTTCAACCGGTGCCGCAGCCAACTCCTGCGGCTTCACGGGCTGCTTCGTTCCGCGAGTGAGCGACCACACAAAAAATCCGGCGAGCACTCCCAGCAGGATCAGCGCCGTAGCAGCCGACGCCCACGCCGCCCACGGAGCGCGACGCCCCTGAGAACGCCCCGGACTCAGAGCCTTCGCGGTGCCCGCCCGTGTTGAGTCGCGACCACTCGACGACACCGCCAAAGCCACCGCCTCGATCGGGTCGAGCCGCCGGGTCGCCATCTCGAGCAACTGGCGGCGACGGGCGGCAGAGACTGGCTCGATCGCCCCTGGTTCGCGGGCGACTTCGGCGAGTAGGTGGTGGCACGCGGCCACGTCGGCGAGGTGGATGTCGGATTCCACGCATACCCGCTCGAATGCCTCGAGGCGATCGGCGGCCAGGGCGTTGTCGAGAAACTCGGCGGCCGTGTTTGGGTCGTCGGCCAGGCCGCGGCCCGTCGGGGGTGGCGCGGAGAGCGTTGGTCGGACAATCACGTCCCGCACCCGTTCCACGAGAGCGGGGGCCACGCCGCTCGCCTGGACTTTTTCCCCGAGCGCCGTCTGGTCTTCCGGGCTCAGCAGCCCGTCCATCCACGCCAGCAGGGTTCTCACGGTCAGTCGCACGGCAGACTCCTCCATGAAAGGAGTGGCGATTCGCGGCCGATTTCGTGCACGTTTTTTTCACCGCAGAAATCAGCGGCCGGGACGATCCAGGGTGGCTCGGACTCCGTAATGGTGGATGGCGTCCCGGGTTGGCCTTTCGGGGTCGAGGGATAGACTTTCCTCGGTCGGATCGAGTAATCAGGACGGAGGCACGACGGCCCGTCCAGGGTTCATCCATATGAACAGCCATCGTCGACACCTGCTTCTCCGCCAGGCGGCGGGTTACATCGAACTCGGCGAACTCCTCACCGACGGCGATGGCCCCCTGCCGGAAAACGCCTGCAAACTCCTCCGTCGGGCACTGGTCACACTGGCTGAGCTGCCCGACCCGAGCCGCTCTGGGACGGTGGCCAGCCTGCTCGAAGGCCGGGCTCTGCGGGCTTTGGGCAACTTGGCGGCGGCCGTCGTGCCGCTCCAGCGCGTGGCCGAGTCTGCCCCCGAGCAACTCGAGGCCTGGCTGGGGCTCGGCTGGTGCTACAAGCGGCTGGGGAGGCTTGGCGACGCCATCACGGCCCTGCGAACCGGCCTGGAGGCCGCGCCCAGTCAACCGCTCCTCCTCTATAACCTTGCCTGCTACCACTCGCTCGCAGGCGACGTGACGGCGGCAGTCGACCATCTCACCAAAGCGATCTCGATCGACGATCAGTTCCGCGACCTCACCGGCGCGGAGCGCGACTTCGATCCGATCCGGAGCGATCCGCGGTTCGTCGCCGTGACGCATGTGGTGGTGTGACCGACGACCGCCAGCACGCCCCCGCGGCGATGCCCGCCAGGTGACTGCCGCCTTGAGGACGGTTCCCGGATGACGAGTTCCGCCCTCCAGGACATCATCACCCTGCTCGGCTGCCCGGCCGCCGGCAATCCGGCCCAGTATCTCTTTGAGCGGGCCATCGATGCGGCAGACCTTGACTGGCGATTCGTCACCTGCGACGTCGCCGAGGCCGACGTCGCCGAGGCCATCGCGGGCGCACGGGCACTCGGCTTCCGCGGCTGCCTGCTCTCCGGCCGGCTTCGTGTTGCCGCCATGGCTCACGTCGCCACCATCAGCCCGTCCGCTGCGTTCGCCGGCGCCATCAGCCTGATCGAGCGACGCCCCGACGGCCTCGCGGGCCACATGACCGACGGCCGCGGCATCGTGGAGGCGGTGCGGGCCCACGCCGATCCGGCCGGTAAAACCGTGCTGGTCGTCGGTGCCGATGCCTGCGGCCGGGCGACGGCCCTCGAGTTTGCCCTCGCCGGTGCCACGGCGATCCTCGTGGCCGATCCCGACGTGGCCGCCGCCGTCGGCCTCGTTGAGGCGCTCGCCGCCGTGCATGGCACGCAGGCCTCCACGATCGAGTGGGCCGCGCCGTTGGCCGTGCCCGATCACGTCGGCATCGTCGCGGTCTGCCCGCTCCCGTCAGTCCGCTTTTCGCTCGAGGCGTTGCGGCCCGACCTGGTGGTGGCCGACGCCGTCCTCTCAGGCCAGTTGTCGGCGGCGGCCGCCCAGGCCGCCGACCGGGGCTGCTGCGTGGTCGATGGAATCGAGATCCACGCAGCCCAGACGGCGATCGATTTTCACTCGCTCTCCGGCATCGAGCCCGATGCCGAGATGCTCCGCGAAGCGCT
>QWPO01000055.1 GCA_003669255.1 Planctomycetota bacterium
CGAATCGACAGCAGGCTGGCGACGATCACGATCAGAAACACCGCCAATGCAGTGATGGCGAGCACCTGCCAGGGCATGAAGAAGGCGAGCCGCGACGCCCCCTTCACCACCCAGCCAAACACCGCTGCCAGCCCCACGCCCACGCCGTAACCGACGAGCCCGACCTGCAGCCCCTGCGCGAGGACCATCGTGAGAATCGTCCAGTTGCTCGCCCCCATCGCCTTGAGCGCGCCGTACTGGCGGATGTTCTCCACCGTGAAGAGGTAAAAGGTCTGGCCCGCGATCGCCGTGCCCACGAGGAATCCGAGCAGCACCGTGATCCCGAAGTTCACCGGAATGCCGGTCTTCTGGAGGTAGTGATCGATCGTCTTCCAGAGAAACTGCTCCCGCGTGAGGGCCTGCAGACCCGTCCGCTCGTCGATCCGCCGGCAGACCTCCGTGGGATCGATCCCCGGAATGGCTTGGGCCAGCACGAACGAGAGCACCTTTCGCTCCGGCGGAGCGAACAGCACCGCCTGGCTGTAGCGGGTGTAGACAATCGGGAAGCTCGTGAACGTGCGGCTCGCCTTGGTGATGCCCACCAGCACGGCGCGGCGGTCGTTCATCTCGAACGTGCGGCCGAGTCGATAGGGCTCGCCCGGCCAGATCCGCCGGTATCCGGCGTCATCGATGATCACCGCATCGGGCGACCGGAGCCCGGCCACGGAGCCCATGAACAGCCCCTGCGGCGCGCCCACGAGCGTGGCGTCGTCGAGCCCGAGGAGGATCATCTGCTCGTAGAGACCCTCCTCGAGGCGGGCCCGGGCGATGCCTTTGTAGAACCGCACCGCCCACTCGACCCCGGGCACGCCCTTGACGCGAAACAGGTCGTTGTCGGACAGCGGCTTGACGTCGTCCACAAACTGGACGTTGCGGTCCATCACCCAGATGCCGGGGCCCTCGACGTCGCGGATCTGGCTGACGGTCAGCGACATCAACCCGCAGAAGATCGACGCCTGCTGGGCGATAAGCACGGCGGCAAACACCACGCCAAACACGATCCCCAGGTACTTCACCCTGTTGCCGACGAGCATCTTCCACGCGATCCAGAGCATGCCGGCATTTTATCGCGAAGCCGACATTGGCGTCAGGGCGATTCAGCGTCGAGGGCGATCAGCCGGCTGGCGGTGCGAAACACCATCCGCCCTCCCACCACCGCCGGCGTGGCTCGGCATTCCTCGCCGAGCGTTGCCCGCCCGAGCACTTCAAACTCGTCTCCGTCGGCCAGCGTCACCACCTCACCATCGGCCGAGACGTTGCGGATCGTGCCACCAACGGCGATCGGCGAGGCGGAGAACGTGCCCCCCACTCGACCCCGCCAGCGGACCTCACCAGTCGCCGCATCGACGCAGGTCACCACGCCCCGGTCACCCCAGAGGTAGAGCCGCTCACCGACGGCCAGTGGCGTGGGCACATAGGGCGCGGCGCTACGGTCCAGCCGAAACACGAGTTCGGGTTCGATCGGCTCCGCCGCGGCAGCCACGACCGGCAGGCGGACCGCCACGAGCGTTGTGTCACCGCCACCGTCTCCAGACGTCCCGATCGCGAGCGGTCCGGCGAGGACCGGCGACGACACCGCCCGCTTCGGCAGGCACTTTCGCTCCCAGAGCACCCGGCCCGTCGCTGCGTCGATGCCCGTCACGCCGTGGGCGTTGCTTGTGAGTACGATCTGCGGACCGGCCGGCCCGTCGATCACCAGCGGCGTCGCATAGCCCGACTTACCGCTCTCCCGCGGCAGTCGCCACCGCTCGTCGCCGGTTGCCGCGTCGAGCGCCACCACGAAACTCGCCCCCTCCTGATCGTTCGGCACGATCAGGAGATCACCGCAGACGGCGGCAGACCCACCGAAACCATGCTCACCCTCGTAGGGGCCGAGGTCAACGTGCCACGTGGGCTGGCCCTCGAGCGTGAACGCCTCGACCCGGAGGCCATCTCCGGCGGCCCACATCCAGTACACGCCCTCGTCGCCCACCGCAACCGACCCCGATGCAGAACTATTCTGCACGTGATGCCGGTCGATCGGCCCGGGGATCTCCCGGCTCCAGAGAGCCTTGCCATCGGCCAGCGAGTGGCAGGTGACAAATCGCTTTGATGCCTCTTCGTCGGCGGATGCCGTGTAGATCCGGCCGGCGCGAATCACGGGCGACGCGTGCCCCCGGCCCGGCACCCCCGCGATCCACGAGGCATCGGCGACGTCCCACTCCATGGGAAACTGCCGCTCGCCACCATCGCCCGCACCTTTGGCACCCCGCCACCGCGACCATGGCTCGACTTCTGGCTCGGCGGCGGCAGGGAGCGCGGCGAGGAGAGCGAGAACGACGGCCAACCACGCTCGACACATGATCACACCATCCTTGAGCAGCCATTGTCGGCCAAAAACTCGCGGCGGCGGCACTATACCCCGCAAACGCGGTCCGTGCGCCGCGGACGACCCCTGACGCGTGGGGGTCTCGCCGCCGACCTGAGACGGTTCTTGCTGAATCTGCCAAACCGTCCGAGGCACCGGCGGCCACTCAAAATTCGGCCGGCACTCGGGACGATACGGATTACACCAGGCCGGCCTCCTTGGAGCTCCATCTCCCGCCATGCGTACCCTCGTGATCGCGACCGTCGCCACGGTCGCACTGGTTCCCGTGTCACCTGTCGATGCCGCCAGCGCCGGCTTCGACCCCCGAATCGTCACGTTCGGCGAGACCCGCCAACAGATCCAGAACACGCCGGTTCTGGAGCGGCCCAACCGGCCGCTGCACGTGTACGGCAACACGGCCCGCCGCCGGCACAGCCGCGGCTCAGCCAAGGCTGTGAACTGAACCGGGGGCCACAGGTCAAAAAAACCTGTGCTCCTTGCTCCCCGTAGCACAGGTTTTCAACCTGTGCCGGACGTGCCGCAGGTTAAAAACCTACGCGACTCCACAGGTTGCCAACCTGTGCCCAATCCCTGCTCCAGTAGCACAGGTTGGTAACCTGTGCCCAATCACTGCCCCCGTAGCACAGGTTTTCAACCTGTGCCGAAGAGCAGCCGGGCCGGTCATCCCACAGGTTGCCAACCTGTGCTACTTCGCAGGTTTTCAACCTGTGCCGGACGTGCCGCAGGTTGACAACCTACGCTCCTCCACACGTTAACAACCTGTGCTACGTCACCGGCTTCTGCCCAGTGCGCCGTCGCGTCGGCTCCTCGGCCAACGGCTCCACGAACAATAGCCCGTGCACTCGATACTCGCGGCCGCTGCCCGCCGCGAAGCACTGCCTCCGCGTCCGCACGAGCCGCCCGGCGCGGAATGCATGCCGCCCATCGATCCGAAACCATGTTCCTTCGACGAGCTGCTCTACCCGCACGCGGCCCTCGTGCGGCTGATCGTAGCGGGCGAGCGCGAGGAGGAGATGGCGGTCGCTGCAGGTCGCCGCGGCCGGATTCTGGAGCGATCGCGCCACGGCCGTCGCCACGTCGTCGGGAAACACGCCCGCCTCCACAACGGGGGCGAGCACCGCGGAAAACTCCCGCTTCCACTCGGCTCCATGCGGCCGCAGTCGGCGGCGGCGGAGGAAGCCGCCACGATGCCGCTCCCACGTCGCCGCATGCGCCACCTCGTGGAGGAGGGTCGTCAAAAACGCGTACGGGTTGAGGTCGGCATTGACGGTAATCCGGTGTGGTCGCAGCGGAGCCGGTGGCGGCCGGTGGTCGCCGAGCTTCGTCCGCCGGGGTCGCACGACGCGAAGATCGACCGCCAAGCCCTCGAGTAGCCGGGCCACGTGGTCCACCGCAGCCACCGGGAGGTACGGCCGCACGATCTCCGTGGGGCCGGAGGCGGAGTTGGATCTGGCGGGCCGCTTCATCGCGTCACTCCAGGCACCACCACCGACGGCACCTTATCGGGATCGACCGCATGGGTGGCGAAGTAGTCGTCGATCGCCCGCACGTCCGCGACGGTCGGTGGCGGTGGCGTCTCGTCGTGCACCACCCGCTCCACGTGCGGCGTTCCACCCACGATCGTCCTTCGTTCCTCCACCGTCCAGCGTGGCCCAAACTGGTAGACGGCGTAATACATCGTCGCCGCCTTCGCCGCCCCCACGCCGCCGCAGCGGCAGGCGTCATGAAACATCCGGTGCACCTCCTGCCAGGGCCGGTCGCGGATCACACAGGCCACGTCGTGCACCACCGACGCGTTGCGAAACCTCCCCTCGAAAGGTCCACCGATCAATGACCAGAACGCGCGGGGGATGCTCGCTCCGTTCACGACAGCGCCCGGCGGCGCATCCCATCGCGCGTCGCGTGGATCGACGTAGGCGAAGGGTTCCACGAGCGTCATGTCGCGGCCGTCGGCCTCCCACTTGGCGACCACGTCGCCAATGAAGCGGCCCCACAGGGACGACGACTCAGTAGCGACAGCCGGTCGATCGGCCGCATCAGGCACTGCGAACGTGAGCGGCTGCGGCGTGGATCGCTTCACGAGTTCTGCGACAAGCGGCCGGGCTGGATCGGGCAGCGAGGCGTCGTCGCACGACACCCGCACGAACATCTCGGCGCGGTCGATCGCGAGGTCGTATTGCTTCCGGTCTCGTGCCGCCGCCGCGAACCGCTCGAAGGAGGCCACCAGTCCGCTGGCGATGACGAGGCCCTCGATCGCCACCCGGTCGGCGGCAGCGAGCCCCGCGGTGTCGATGCGACATCCACGGACCACACCCGCAAACCCTCCAGAAAGCATGAATGTGATCCGCATGAGGTGCCTCGATGTCGTGGCCGGCATTATGGTCATGGCGGACCTCCGCCGCCGTCAACGGATGGGCTGATCACCGGGGAGAGATGGCGCCGAACTGCAGGCGGACCGTTCTCAGCGTGTCGGCGCTCACGGGTTCACCCGGGCGTGAGCCAGTTTTCGGTTTTCAGCCCTGCGACGCGATCGAATTCCTTGGTATTGTCCGTCACGAGCACGGCATCGAGCGACTGGGCGTGGGCGGCGATCATCAGGTCGTAGGGACCGATCAGTCGGCCGCGTTTTTCGAGGTGAGCCCGGATGGGGCCGTACAGCCGCGCGGCGGCGGCATCGAAGGGGAGGACTCGAAAACCGGACAGCAGGCTATCGAATACCCGTCTGTTGTGCTGCCGCCGCCCGCTCTTCGCGATTCCGTATTCGATTTCGGCGACCACGACCGACGAGAGAAGGATCGCGTCGGCGGGAATGTCCTCCAGCCGATCTGTAAGCCCGAGCCGTTGCCTGCTCATCGCGATCAGGATGTTTGTATCAAGGAGAAACTGCACGTCATCGATCCAGATCGACATCATCGAGCGGCAGTTCGATGATCCCCGGCAGATCGAGACCACCCAGCTCCCAAGCCGCCCGGAACACGTCGACAGCGGCACGCCTCGTTCGCGGTTCCGGCACAAGTCGAGCCACCGGCTTGCCGCGCCGCGCGATCACAATCTCCTCCCCGCCCTCGACGCGTTCCACAAGCGCGGAAAAGTGAGCCTTGGCCTCTGCTATGGCAACCCGTTTCATGGCCACCTCCGACATCCGTTCCACTCGCACATGACCAAGTTGGTCATCTTGAGTGTATGACGCTTAAACGTGGTGCGTCAACAGCCGCTGTACGCGGATCGCCGCGATAAACCCGAACGGCCCGTGCCGGGCTCGGTCGAGGAGGAACTCCTTGGCTATTTCGAGCCGCGGCCGCCGTCCAAGCCCAACACCGTGAGGCGTGCGGCAACCGCGATTCGGCACCGACCTTGACGGTCGCTCCGATCCTGCCGCCCCCCGTGAACTTGCATCTCAGCCGCCGCCGATCATCCTTGAGCGAGACTGGCACCGGACGCAGCACGAACCGCTGGCCCGACCGAGTTTCGGGTATTTCTCATGCGCACCGCTTTCGTCACCGGCGCTACCGGCTTCATCGGCCGCCACCTTGTAGACGCCCTTCTCGACCGCGGCGTCGAGGTCCGCTGCCTGGTACGGTCGCCGGCTCGGGCCGCGCATCTGAACCACCGCGACGGCGTGCGCACCGTGCCGGGATCGCTTGCCGACGTTTCGGCGTGGCGGTCCGAACTGGCCGGCTGCGACGCCGTCTTCAACGTCGGCGGGCTCGTGGCGGCCTGCAATCGCGACGACTTGTTTGGCGTCAACGGCCGTGCGGTCGGCGGGCTGGCGGATGCCTGCGCGGCGCTCGACGCGCCTCCCACGCTCATCCAGGTGTCGTCGCTGGCGGCGGCCGGCCCGCCCCCTGTGGGTAAGCCGATCCGCGACGAGGCCGACCCATTCGCGCCGGTATCAGACTACGGAGCAAGCAAGCTTCTGGGCGACGGCGAGCTCCGCAAGCGGGCCGACCGGCTGCCGATCACGAGCATTCAGCCGGGCATCGTGTTCGGACCGCACGACGTGCAAGTGCTCATGCTCTACCAGATGATCAACGCTGCCCGGCTCCATCTCCCGATGGGACTCCGGCCAGTCCCCGTGTCGATGATCCACGTTGCCGACCTCGTGGCACTGATGCTCGCGGCCGCCGATCGCGGAGAGCGGATGAAGCCCGACAATGGCAACGGCCACGCTGGCAGCGGCGTGTATCACGCCTGCGACGACCGCGAATACCCCAGCTACGGCGAGTTCGGTCAGCGGATCGCACGGGCGATCGGCCGCTGGGTGTTCGTGCTCCCGGTGGCAACTCCCCTTGCGTGGCCGGTCGTCGCCGTCTTGTCCACCTGCTCGAATCTCGTCGGTAAGCCGAGCCTGATCTCGCCCGACAAGCTCCGGGAAGCCACGGCCCGCAGCTGGGCGGCGTCGGCGGCGAAGGCTCGCTCACACCTCGATTTCGCGCCGGCCGCGAGCGTCGATCAGCGTCTCCGAGAAACGGGCGACTGGTTCCGGTCCAAAGGTCTGCTGTAGGCTTCTCCCGGCAACAAGACTGATCGCCACAGGAGATCCACATGCACGCCCCGCGCCGAAACGGCCCCTCTCTCTCCCGTCGCCGGTTTGCTACAGGGCTCGCCGCCGTGGCGACCGCCACCATCACGGCGCCCGCCTTCGCCCGTGCCCGCCGGCTCGCCGACGAAACCATCATCGGCGAGGGCGAGCACCGTTTCCGCGTGAAGCACCACTTCCCGCAACTCGCCGATCCCTTCACCTGGCAGACGACTCACGGCGTAGCCCTCGACGAGGCGGGCAACCTCTACGTGATCCACGAGGGCAGGAAAGATCGCAAAGACCACCCATCGATCTTTGTGTTCGATCCCGAAGGAAAGTTCGTCCGCGCCTTCGGCAGCGAGTTTCAGGGGGGCGGCCACGGCATCGAGGTCCGCAAGGA
>QWPO01000176.1 GCA_003669255.1 Planctomycetota bacterium
CGCATCCGCGACGCGAGGCAGCAGTCCCGCGTCGCGTCTCCGAGCGGCCCGGCAGGTGGCCATCGGTGACCGTCATCTCCGCACCGCGAATGGCGACCCCGCAGAACTTCGTCGTGCCGTCGATGCCTACCGCCGCGCCGCTGCTATCTCCGGCGATCAGCCCGACACGTTCGTCCGCCAGGCCATCGCACTCGTCGCCCTCGGCGAACGCGGTCAGGCCGACGCTGCCATGGCACGGGCATCGGCCATCGACGGCCGACTCGCAACGGCGGCCCCAGTCCGTGGCGAAGGCTCCCCTGATCCCATCTTTGGCGACAGGCCGGCGGGCAGCGCCACCCCGCTCGCCGCGCGGGGCCAAGCCATCCTTCGTCAGATCGCGGAGCAGACCGAGTCGGGGACGGTGGCGGAGGGGCGGCCATCACTGGCCGGTGTGACCGCCCGCTGGGCGGCACGGTTCGGCGCGGGCCCCGCAACGGTCGCCCGGCGGTAGCGTCAGGAAGCCCGTGTTCCCGCAGGTTGCCAACCTGCGGCTACGTAGGTGCAGGCTGCCAACCCGCGGCTCCGTAGGTGCAGGTTGGCAACCTGCACAGGAACCACGTTTGGCTTTGATTTCCCGCACGTTGCCAAGCTGCGACTACGACGCGGCCTGCTGCTGGCTATCCTGTGTGTGCCATGACGCCAACCGCGCCCCTCTGCGAACGCATCGACCTCGCCGCGACAGACGGCCGCGCACGGCTCGATGCCCTGCGTGGCAAACTCGTGTCGCAGGGCGACGTCATCAGTCCGGCCGGCCGCCAGAAGACGATCGATGTCTTCGGCGAGCCTCTCTCGCCCCGCCAGGTCGTGGAACGGATCTGCGAAGACGTTCGTCGCGATGGCCTGAAGGCGCTGCTCGACTACTCTCGCCGAATCGACAATGCAGCGATCACGGCCGAGTCGCTCCTGGTGACCCCCGAGGCACTCGCGGCCGCTCACCGTGCCGCGGACCCGGCCTTCCTGGCTGCGATCCGCCGGATCCGCGACCGCGTCGAGCGGTTCCAGCGGGCGGTGCTCTCGCGTGACGTCGAGGTGAAGCTCGCCGGCGGTGGCAGCCTCCGACAGCGGTATGTGCCGCTCGACCGCGTTGGTGTGTGCGTGCCGGGCGGCGCGGCGGCGTATCCCTCCACGCTGCTGATGACCGTGGTGCCCGCCCGCGTGGCGGGCGTGAAGGAGATCGTGGTCGTGGCCCCGCCCACGCGATTCGGCGCCGAGAACGCTCACGTGCTCGCCACCTGCCTCGAACTCGGCGTCACGACGGTGGTGCGGGCCGGTGGTGCCCAGGCGGTTGCGGCGCTGGCGTATGGCGTTGAGGGCGTTACCCGCGTCGACAAGGTCGTTGGGCCCGGCAATCTCTTCGTGGCCCTCGCAAAGGAATACGTCTTCGGCGATGTGTCGATCGACTCGATTGCGGGTCCGAGCGAGATCGTGGTCGTGGCCGACGACGCGGGCCAGCCTGAGTGCATCGCCGCCGACATGCTCGCGCAGGCCGAGCACTCGCCGGGGTCGGCGATCCTCCTCACGGCGAGCCGCGGCCTTGCCGATGCGGTGGCTGCAGCGCTCGAGCGGCGGGTGGCCGTGCTCGAACGGGGCGATCTGACGCGGGACAGCCTGCAGCGGTTCTGTGGCATTGTGGTGACGCGGAGCGACGAGGAGTCAGCCGACCTCGCCCACGAACTCGCCCCCGAGCACCTCTCGATCGACACCCGCGACCCCGAGGCCGCCCTCGCCCGAATCCGGCACGTCGGCGCCGCCTTTCTCGGGCCCTACAGCCCCGTCGCCGCCGGCGACTATGCGGCTGGTCCGTCGCACGTGCTTCCGACGGGAGGCACGGCCCGGTTTGCGGCTGGCCTCTCCGCCAACGAGTTCATCCGCGGCGGGAGCGTGATCGCGCTGGCGAAGGACGACCTCGCCGAGATGGCCGACGACATCCGCCTGCTGGCCGACACCGAAGGACTCACCGCCCACCGCCGCAGCGTCGAGGCCAGGTTCGAATGACGGGGCCGTTCCCATCCGCAGGGGCCGCCGCGATCGCCGTGCTCTGGTCCCCGTGCTCTTGGCGGTCGCGAGCGTTGTTACGTTCGCCGGCCGACTACTACGCCGCTTCGATGCTGCTCGTGGTTTTGCCCGGGCGAACGACGCTCCGGCTGACCGCGTTTGACCGACCCCGTGGTGTGCCTAGACTGCCGGAGTGAGTCGTGGGTGAGTGTTCAGGCCTTCGTGGGAGCTTCTGACATGTCGCGGATCGGGCGTTTGGGTGCGATGGCGATGGCCGTGGTGGCTCTCTCGCCGGCGGCTTTCGCCATCACGGTCGGTACCACCGACACTTTCACCGGCTCGCTCGACAACTGGCAGAAGGGGATCACGAATCCGACCTACCTCTCGGTCGTTGCCAGCGGCGGCCCTGCGGGCGCTGGTGATTCGTACATGCGGTCGGTCGCCGACGGCGGCGGAAGTTTCGGTCGGTTGACCGTTTTCAATCAGAGCCAGTGGGACTCTGACTACGTTACCGACGGCGTCACCTCCATTCGTATGAATCTGCTCAACTCGGGAACGGGGCCGCTGCAGGTACGCCTCGGCCTCCGTAACAGCGGGGGAGCTGGCTACATCTCTACCAACCCCTTCGTGCTGGGCACGGGCAGCGGTTGGCAGACGGCGGATTTTCCGGTGACTGAAGCGGCGCTCACGACGGTCGGCGCTCCCGGCAGTTTCTCGTCGTTTTTGTCCAGTGGCTTCGCGTTGCGGATTCTGCATGCGACGAGCACCGCGAATCTCAACGGCTCCACGGTGGTAGGCACGCTCGGTGTGGACAACGTGACCGCCGTTCCGGAGCCGTCCGCGGTCGTCCTCGCCGGCCTGAGCGGCATCGGCTTGGTCGCCGCCGCGAGACGGCTGGGCCGGTCGCGCCGGTCGTGACGGCTGGTGGGGCCGGTCGCAGGGTGTGATGTAGACTTCGGATCATGCCGCCAGCATCGACACCATCCACCGATCGCCTCGTCCGGCCGGAGATCGCCGCACTCGATGGCTACGTGCCCGGCGAGCAACCGCAGTCGGGCAAGTGGATCAAGCTCAACACCAACGAGAATCCGTATCCGCCGTCGCCCGCCGTCGCCCGGGCGCTCGCGGCCACGGCCACCGGCCGGACGCTCGCGAAGTATCCCGACCCCATGGCCACGGCATTTCGCCGACGGGCCGCCGAGGTGCTCGGTGTCGATCCCGACTGGATCATCTGCGGCAATGGCAGTGACGATCTGCTCACGATCCTCGTGCGGACGTTCGTGGGCGAGGGGGAATGCCTGCGGATGCCCTATCCGAGCTACATCCTCTACCGCACGCTCGCCGGCATTCAGGGAGCCTCGTGCGACGAGGTCCACTATCGTCCCGACTGGTCGCTGGGCGACGACTTCGCATCAGCGCGCGACGATCTCCGGCTGGCGATCGTCGCGAATCCCAACAGCCCCTCCGGCACGCTCCTGCCGCCGGCCCGGGTTGCCGAACTCGCCGCCCGCCTGCCGTGCGCCGTCGTGGTGGACGAGGCCTACGGCGACTTCGCCGACACCAACTGCCTCGGGCTCGTGAAGGACAATCCGCGGGTGATCGTGACCCGCTCCTTCTCGAAGTCGTATGCCCTGGCCGGCCTGCGGTTTGGCTTCGCCGTCGCCCAGCCCGCCCTGATCGAGCAGATGCTCAAGGTCAAGGATTCCTACAACTGCGACGCACTCTCGATTGCGGCGGCGACTGCGGCGATCGACGACCAGGCCTGGCTCGCCGACAACCGCGCGAAGATCGTCGCCACCCGCACGCGGCTGATCGAAGCGATGCGGGCCCTTGGCTTCAACGCCCACGAGAGCCAGGCCAACTTTGTCTGGTGCACCCATGCCGAGCGACCGCACCGGCCGATCTACGAGGCTCTCAAGGCCCAGGGCATCCTGATCCGCTTCATGAACTATGCCGGCTGGGGTGACGGCCTCCGGATCACCGTCGGCACCGACGACGAGATCGACGCCTTCCTCGCCGTGATGAAGACGGTCTGACGCCACGTTCGAAACTCCTTCCTCCTTCAAGCACTCCGCCATGCCCCGCACCGCCACCGTCACGAGAAAGACCGCCGAGACCGACATCCGCCTCAAGCTCGACCTCGATGGGACGGGACGAGCCGATGTGCGCACGGGGCTCGGATTTTTCGACCACATGCTCACGCTGCTGGCCGGCCACTCGCTCTTTGATCTCAGCGTGGCCTGCACCGGTGACCTGCACGTGGACGGCCACCACACGGTGGAGGACGTGGGCCGGGCGCTCGGTGCTGCGCTTGTGGAGTGCCTCGGCGACAAGAAGGGCATCCGCCGCTACGGGCACGCGATCATCCCCATGGACGAGTCACTCGCGACGGTGGCGGTTGATCTGGGAGGCCGGTCGGCCTGCGTGTTCGCGGTCGATTTTCCGGTGCCCATGATCGGCGCGTTCGACGCGCAACTCGTGGAGGTGTTTTGGGAGAGCGTGGCCGCGACCGCGGGCATGAACTTCCACGCGATCCTGCACCACGGCCGCAACGGCCACCACATCGCCGAAGCGGTCTTCAAGGCCGCTGCTCGGGCGATTCGCGTGGCGGTCGAGTCGGACCCGCGCCAGCCGGGCATCCCAAGCACCAAGGGCACGCTCACGTCGAAGTGAGCGTCCGGTGAAGTGCCCGCCGCGCGCCCGAGGCGAACCGGGAAGACACACAGGTTGACAACCTGTGCTACGGGGGACAGAGGACACACACAGGTTGAAAACCTGTGCTACGGGGGACAGAGCACAACCACAGGTTGAAAACCTGTGCTACGTGAGGCGGAGAGGGGCTGCCTGTGCTCCGAGAGCCAGCATCGAGCGAGCGGAGCCCAGGATGGGCGGAGTGAGCGTCCGGCGACGGGGCACGGGCAGCCCCGAACACCCGCAACAGAAGCCCGCGGCCTTACGGCCGGTCGGCTTCGACGGGCCGGCTACTCGTTGACGTAGGTCTCGAGGAACCGGGCGAGCTTGTGGAAGTCGCAGCCGCGTTCCACGTAGCGGACCACCGTCACGAGCGTGTTGGGGTCGACCAGCTCCTCGAACGGAACGTAGTTGAGGTCGAGCTGGCCTGACACGCTCACCATCACGCCGTTGAGGCCCCGCTCGGCGAGCGCCCGGTATCCGCCCACGCCGAGCTGGCTGCCGAGCATCACGTCGAAAGCGTGCGGCTTGGCGCAGCGAGCCTCGTAGCCCAGTTGCAGGCCCACCACCTTCCGCGACCGGTTCGTCTGCTTCTTGAACTCGTCGCTCACGAGCTTGGCGAACATCTTGCCAAGCTGCACGTGTGAGATCGAGATGTGGCCGTGGTCGTCGCGGGGGATTCCCTCGAGGGCCTTGGCGGGGAGGTACTCGGCGAGTCCTTCGGCCATCACGATCACGCCGTACGGCTTCCCTTCCTGCTCCTCGCGGACCCGCATCGTCTTCACGATCCGGCCCACGACGGCGTCGATGTCCATCACCGGCTTGATCTTCGTCTCTCCGTTTGCGCCGGTGACCGTCTCCTCGCCGCGGAACTTGCCGTGGATGTCCTCCACGCTGATCACGAGGCTGGCTTCGCCGGCGATGGCGGCGCCGTAGGAGAGCCAGCCGGCACTGCGGCCCATCGTCTCGCAGAGGAAGTAGGAACGGCTCGCCTCGGCGTCGTACAGCAGGTTGCGGATCTCGCCACCGAGCGTGTCGACCGCCGTAAAGTAGCCGAACGTGAAGTCGATCCCCATGTAGTCGTTGTCGATCGTCTTCGGCAGATGGACCACCGGGATTCGCTTGGCGTCGGCCGGAAGGTGGTCCTGGTAGAGCTTGAATTTGTTGGCCGTTTTCAGCGTGTCGTCGCCGCCAATGGAGATCAGCGCCTCAACCCCGAGGGATCGCAGCCCCTCGTAGGCGTTCTTCAGCGGCTGCACCCGTTCGGCGTCGTCGAGGTGGCTGGGGTGCGAGACGTGTTTGCCCGGATTGGTGCGGGCGGTGCCGATCATGATGCCCTGGCCGCTCCGCGTCCGCTTGAGGAACTCGGGGGTGATCTTGATGTAGTCGCGGCCCTCAACGAGTGGGTTGGCGGGCGAATAGTCGGCCAGCGACGAGTAGCCGTGCTTCATGCCGATCACCTCGGTCCCCTCGCGCATGAACGAGGTGGCGGCAGTCGAGATCACGGCGTTGGCGCCAGGGGCGGGGCCGCCGGCGAAGAGAATCGCGACGCGGCGGAAGTGATGGGTGGCGCGGTCGGGGCGGGCGAGGGACTCGGACATCGATGACTCCTGGGAAGATCAGCCGGCGAGCATGCGCTCCACGAAGGTCGTGTCGACCTGGGCCTCGTGGAAGGCGGTGTTGGAAAGGACCTTGAGGTGCAGCGGCACCGTCGTCTTGATCCCCTCGACCCGCAACTCCTTCAGGGCGCGGATCATCGTCTCGATCGCCTCTTTTCGGGTCGGCTGATGCACGATCAGCTTGCCGACGAGCGAGTCGTAGTAGGGGGGCACGACGTAGCCAGTGGTGGCGTGCGAATCCCAGCGGACGCCGAAGCCGCCCGGGGCGATGATGCGGTCGATCCGACCCGGGCAGGGGCGGAAGTTGGCGTCGGGATCCTCGGCGTTGATCCGGCACTCGATGGCGTGACCCCGCGGCTTGATGTCGGCCTGCTTCAGGTCGAGCTTCTCACCAGCGGCCACGCGGATTTGGGCCTTGAGCAGATCGATGCCGGTCACCATCTCGCTGACCGGGTGCTCCACCTGGATCCGGGCATTGACCTCGATGAAGTAGAAGTTGTCCTGCTGGTCGACGATGAACTCGACGGTGCCGGCCGAGTAGTAGCCGGCTGTCTTCGCCAGCCGCACGGCCGCGTCGGCCATCTTCTGGCGGATCGCCTGTGGCAGGCGGGGCGAGGGGCTTTCCTCGATCAGTTTCTGGTGCCGCCGCTGGGTGGAGCAGTCGCGCTCCCAGAGGTGGAACACGTTGCCGTGCTGGTCGCCGAGGATCTGGATCTCGACGTGTCGCGGCCGCTCGATGTATTTCTCGATGTAGATGCCCGCATTGCCGAACGCCGCCTGAGCCTCGGCCGAGGCCTGCTGCCAGGCGCTGGCGAGCGCCAGATCGTTGGCGGCCACCCGCATTCCCTTGCCGCCGCCGCCGGCCGTCGCCTTGAGGAGCACGGGAAACCCGATGTCCTTGGCAATCCGTACCGCCTCCTGCTC
>QWPO01000148.1 GCA_003669255.1 Planctomycetota bacterium
GGTGGCGCATGCTCGAGCAGGCCCGCGATGCGACCGATCTCCGTGGCCATGCCGGTGGCGACCACGATCGCCGCTCCGCTCCCGGTCGCCACCACGGTGCCGGCGTGGAGAAGCGAGTCACGGTCGCCAAGCGGTGTGCCGCCAGGCTGAGCACCGCCCACCCGCTTCTCAACTGGCAGGCTCTCGCCGGTGAGTGCCGACTCCTGGGCTGTGAGGGAAAAGGCCTCGACGAGCCGGGCATCAGCCGGCACGTGGTCACCCGCCTCGATCTCGATGCGATCTCCGGCCACGAGTTCGCGGGCAGGAATGGAACGTGGTGCTCCATCGCGGACGACGCGGGCCAGCGGCGTCGTCATCCCGCGGAGGGCCGCCAGCGCCCGCTGGGCGCGGTCCTCCTGCAGGAAGCCGATGACGGCGTTGACCAGCACGATCGCCACGATCGCGGCTGTGTCGGCCCAGTCGCCCATGGCCCCCGCGATGACCGCCGCCGCGATCAGGATCCAGATCACCAACTCCCGGAACTGGGCCAGGAAGGTCCGCCACCACGGCACCGTCGTCGGCTCTTGGAGCGTGTTGGGGCCATCGGCCACCAACCGCCGGACGGCGTCTTCGGCGGACAGCCCTCGCAACGAGTCGGTCGCCAGTCGCTGGACGATGTCGTCGAGCGGGAGCGTGTGCCAGGCGGGCGGCAATGCTGCAGCGCCGGGCAGTGACTCGGAACCAGCCATGTCATCGCCTGCGGGATGTGACGGTTGCACCGTCCATTCTACGGGCGTCGCCCTCAGCCGCGGGGTAGAGTTGAGGAGATCCGCTCACCCCCGCGTGGAGTTCCCCCGTGCACCGCCTCGCTCTGTTGGTCGTCACCGCCTGCTGCCTGGTCGTTTCGGCTTCGGGTGATGCCCAAGCCCAAGCTGCCCGCCACGGCACGCTCGGCAACTGGGGGAGCGGCAACTGGGGGGGCAGCAGTTTCACCGTCGGCCGCAGCACGATGTATTCCAACGGCATGGTCTCGAATCGCGTCGGCGACCTCACCTACTTCAACAACGGCCTGGTGGGCAGACAGATGGGCAATGTGACGATCTACAACAACGGCCTGGTCTCGGTCGATGGCCGGCGGGTGAGGTTCTACAGCAACAACTCCGTGGGCGTGCCGATCCGCGGCACCCAGGGCGGCATGGTCTACGGCGGCGGTTCGCCCTTCCCCTACGGCCCCACGCCGTTTCCCGCCCCAGCATCTCGCTGAGCACCAACGCCGACGGTCGCTATGCTACTCGCATCCCGCAGAGACGGCCGGGGTGGACGAAGGAGCATCTTGTTTTATGGCTGGTGAAGACCACAGCGAATCCGACGCTACCGCTGCACGGCACGCGCTCGTGGGGCCGGGCGACCTCTGGCAGATGAAGCGGCAGTTTCAGATCGAGTTTCTGCGGGGCGTCGGCCTGAAACCGCACCACCAACTGCTCGACCTCGGCTGCGGCACCCTCCGCGGCGGGATCCCGCTCATCGACTACCTCGACCATGGTCACTACGCGGGCGTGGAGGTGCGCGGCGAGGTGCTCGACGAGGGCCGCCGTGAACTGGCGGAGAGCGGGCTCGTCGGCAAGCAACCGCAGCTCGTGCACTGCGAGCGACTCGCCGAACTCGACCTGGGCCGAAAGTTCGACGTCGCCTGGGCGTTCGCGGTGCTGATCCACATGGACGATTCGGTCCTCAACGACGCGGTCGCGGCGGTCGCCCGCCATCTCGACGACAACGGCGTCTTCTACGCGACGGTCAACGTCGGTGCGGAGCCCACTGCCTCGTGGCAGGGCTTTCCCGTGGTGCACCGCGAGGCGGCTTTTTACGCCGACGCGTTTCGCCGTCACGCCCTCGTGATGGCCGACATCGGCCCACTGACGTCGTTCGGCCACGATCACCCGCGGCTCTCAGCCGAGGCGCAGGCCCGCCAGCGGATGCTGAAGGTCATGAAAGCCTGACCAGGGTGATCGATCGCCCCGGTTGCGCGGTAAGATTTTGGCATGTTCGAGCATCACACCGACCCGCTGCTGCCGCGTCGCCTGTTTGTGCTTCGGGCATTCTGGTTTCTTTTTCTGTCGGCAACCGTGGTCGCCGCGGCGCTCGGTGTGGGAGTGTTGGGCTACCATTACCTCGGCGGGCTCGAGTGGATCGATTCGCTCCTCAACGCCTCGATGATCCTGGGCGGGATGGGGCCCGTCGACCAGATCGCGACGCGTTCCGGCAAGCTCTTCGCCTCGTTCTATGCGCTCTTCTCAGGCCTGCTGTTCATCGGTGCGATCTCACTGCTGCTCACGCCCTTCGTGCACCGGCTGATGCACACGCTCCACGTCGAGGACGACTGAGGAAGTCGAGGAAGCCAGATCGGGGCCGGTGGCCGTCGGAGCAGGACCGCCAGGGCGTGGGCTTTATGGCGATTCTGCTTCGGCATCGCGGCCCGACGCGCTGAGCATGTCGGCATAGGCGGTCGCGATCAGATCGGAGTCATGAATCCCGAGCCTCCGCATCAGGTCGGCGGCGATGATCTGACCTTCGGCAGGCGACTGATCCGGATGCAACACCACCTCCAGTTCGAGGAAGTCGCCCAGCCCGACCACTGAATCGAGATGCACGCGGGTCTGGCCGACGAGATAGAGCAGGCGTGTCGCTGATCGCTGCCACCAGGGCCTGCGTCCTCGGCAGATCGGCCACCCGGGCCTTGATCTCGATGTTGGATGGCATCTGCTCCCCGTTTTCGATCTCTTGTTGATGAACACGTCGGCAACAGCATTGATCTGCTGCATCCACGTTGTGCCAGACTTGGTCGTTATTCCGGGATCACGTCGATGCCGCTCCCCAGCCCTTCGTCGCCATCGAATTCTTCGTCTGGCACAAGTTCTATGCAGGCGAGTTCGTTGGGTCCACGAATAAACATGCGGGTCCCGACGATGGCTGGATGGGAATAGACGGGGGCATGTGAGGCCTGAGGGGCCTCCTCCAACGCAGCGAGATCCGAAACCAAGCGGCAGCCATTCCCGGTGATGTCGTACATGAGGAGTTGGCAGTCGTTGCCGATCGCAAGAACACTCGATGATCCTGATATGAGCGCTGCATAGGTGCCCAAGCGGACGTCCTCGCCAGCGTAGACGGTTGCGAGGCCGTCGCTGGCATCCAGTTCAACAAGCCTGTCCTGAACACAAAACACCCGGCTTCCTACAACCACAGGCGTGGCCATCTCGGATGACAACTCGCCCGTCTTCGCCAACGCATCGCGAATGAGGACACCGTCGGCCCCGAGTTCATACAACCGTGTTCCGTCGGTCTCTGTCGACACCAAGAACTGTGCCCGATCGCCCCACATGACCACGGGAGTTGGCACGTTGAATCCCCCACCGACCTCCGGCTCGACTGTCCAGAGCCGATCTCCTGTGGCCACGTCCCAACCACCGAGCGTTGATTCGTCGAAGCCTACGACCTGACACCGCCCGCCCGGATACACGGCGACGAATGAACCGTAGCCTGGCGGCCGGCCAGGGGAACGCCAGACCTCTTCTCCGTTGGCGGGGTTGAGTGCAACGACTGATGCTTCGGGCGCGCCTGGACTGATGATCAACCGCCCGTCAGCAACCAAAGGAGAGGAGCAGTAGCCCCATGCCGAGAACGCATTCTTCGGAACTGCGAAATCTCTGATGAGATTACGTTTCCAAAGTATCTCTCCGGAATACAAATCGACGCAGTGAAGATCGCCCATCGCTCCTAGTAAGTGCACCCGTCCATTTTCAATGAGCGGCGTAGCCCGTGGCGAGTTCCCATAATCCAGGTTTCCGGGGGCGTCATACGCAACCTCCCAAAGAAGCTCTCCTGTCTCGGTGTCAAAGCACCTAAACACGTCGCACGAATCTGGTTCGTCTCGATCACCCATGACCAGGTGCGTCCGCGTTGCTGCAAGCCCCCCAAGCCCCGACCGGGAAAGCGGCCGACTCCACACGACACTCGCGACCTCCGGCAACCGGGCGGGCAACTGCGGCGCGTGGCCGCTCTGACTGGGACCGCGCCACCCGGGCCAACTGCCATCCACATGATCCGGGGGACGAACAAACCCCTCCGATGACTCCAACCGCTTACACAAGGCCGCGTCGCTCCCCACGTGGAGCAGCGCCTGCGTGATACGATCACGCGTGCCGTAATCCATGTCTTGGCTCACGAACGCCGTGATGAACAAAACGGGCTCCGTCTCCCCGATTACACGCAACGCCCCCTTCGGGACGGTGCCACAGCCCTCCAGCAGTGGCTCCGCATAACTCGAGATCACAGCCACGGCCTGCGTGGGCTGCACCAGTTCGAGAATCTCCGCCGCCGCATCGCTGCAGGAGTGAACCTCGTGGACATCATAGGGCTCTGGAAGCCCCGCCTCTCGCAGGGCATCGAGTGCCATGCCATGCTTTTCGCTATGTTCCGAAGTGCCGATGTAGATTGCGTAGTCGAGGACATCACCTACAGACTCTGCGGCATCGTCGGCAGGCACCACAAACAAGCCGCGCGTCGTGCAGTCTCCGTTCTCATCCGCGAGAGCACAAATCGGCTCCACGCCAGTCGCTGCCTTGGCTCCATCGGCCCGTACCACGGAGTCCTTGCCGATGACGATATCCGCGTGCCCACATCCGGCAGACTTCAGGCCGGCTTCCATGGACTCACCGAATCCGAGCCGCACCTCCCGGCGAAGCGTCGTCTCAAGGTATGCCGTCAAAGCGTTGTAGTCCCGCTGGGCGTAGCCTTCCACGCACGGACAAGACAGTCGCGACGCCAAAGGATCCATGATCACGAGGCATAACGGCGGCTCGTTCGCCACGTCTTTACGGACCGCGATCTCTTGCTGCCCGAAAAACTCCGGTGGCAGCAAGACGTGAGTGAAACAGACCGCCGCCACTGCCGACCACCACGTTGCCCGCTGCATGGGAATCGCCTTGTTCTCTATCTCGATGACGCTTGCGCCACCACGAAACTTTGTGACGGTCGAGCCGAGGCTTGCCCAGTATCGCCGGCCATGACGACGATGTGGCCCCTCGTGATGTCCAGCATGTAAACCAGATCACCCTTCGGCGAGACGGCGATCGAGACCTTCTTACAACCTGGAACCAGTTCCACCTGCCCAACAAGTTCCATGAACTTGCCATCGGCAGTGAATCGCTTGATCCGACCACTTCCTGACTCCGCCGTGTAGACCGATCCATCGTCGCCAAAGGCGACATTCATCGGGTTACAGCAGCCCTCGAAAGCATCCTCTCGACCACGTTCGCGCGAACCAAACTCCAACACCTGCTTGCCGTCTCGAGTGAAGCCGCGCACCCTGTGACGGGTATTCTCCGCCACGTAGATTCCGTTGTCGTTGGCTTGCACGTCCATTTGGCCGCAGCACCCACGCAATGATTCCCCGATCTTCTTCGCTTTTCCGAACTGATCGTCAGTGCGCCACACGTCAAACCCGTTGCCCGTGCTGGAGGAGCAGGTAAAGAACACCTCGTCTTTTGAAGCCGATATCGAAGCCACTCGCGCCTGGGCGGCAACAAGTTGCCGAACATCCACTTCAGGCTCAGGCTGTGGCTGCGGTGGGCCGCCACGACGATTGGTAGCCCACTTGGGCTTAGGGGGATTCCTGATGTTGTTCTCGAGGTTCATCTGCAACTTGACGTAGTTCGCCCGACGTTTCTGAAGAGCCGTCCTCAATGAGGCAATTTTCTCAACGTCAACGTCGACATCGCCCCCCTCTGCGAGTTCCTTCTTGTCGAGTTCCACAAGATCTTGGTCGGTATCGGCCAACTTCCGCTCGATATCAGCAAGCCTCTTCTTGTAGCCCTGAACCTGCGCCTGCTGCCTCGTATTGAGGTCCCGTCGCCCCTGCTCCTGAACGCGCTTCTGTATTCCGACTGCTGCATCGGCCGCCCCCGCCATGTTGGGCATGTCTCGCTTGAGGGTGATCTGTCCCTCCTCGTCGAGTTTCAGGAGAACGCCTTGCCCAGCGACAAACACATCTCCACGCGGTCCAACATTCACCGCTTCTGGGGGCACTGGCAAGGCCCACTGCCCCACCTGATTACCTGTGATGCCATACACGCGAAGCATCGGGTTGTCACCGGTGACACCTGCGAGCACTCGGCCCTTTGCGTCCACAGCGAATGTTGTGAGCTTCTCATTTGGCTGACCGGAGACCACCTGGATGAGCCTCTCCTGTCGATGAGTTGCCGGGCTTGCCGCACCCTCCTGCTGCGCCACACCCGTCCCTGGAGCAACGGGCGATATCGCGGAAGTTGCCGATGGCCTTCGTATGGGACGCTGAAGTGCGGTCGGAGATTTCGGCTTCGCCGCCGCAGCGTCTGCCGCTACGACATCACCCGGTGCAATCCATACGTCACCCATGACGACAACCGACATGGCAATGGCACACGCCGCCCCTAGTCGGCGCAACGCTTTAGCCAAAGCAGTGGCGTCACACCTTGCGAGCAGGGAACTTGGCCGCCGAACCCGGCCGCCGCGGCCAAACATGTGTAGTTCGGCTCGTGTCATTGCACTTCCTCCATCAGGAGCACCATGAAAGCCAAAAGGCCGCCGATCTGCTGATCGATATCAGCCAGCATCCACGCCAAGAAACACAGGAGGGGAAGCTCCGCATCCAGGGGGATCACTATACGCCGTGCGGCCTCCTGTCGTAAAGCAGTCGGGCCGGCGCTCGCTGCGTCGGGGTCTGAGCCTCGCTAGGTTCTGAACCTTTCGCCCAGACACACCACCGGGCAGGGGCGATCCCTTGGCAGGTCTACCCTGGTGATAGACACTGGTTCCATTCATGGAGGCAGGTCAGTTACGCCAGTGGGTCTCCGGTCGGTGCCTGTCTGCGGATCGGGCGGGTGTGCACTCGCGGCCGGAAGGGGTGAGTAGTGGTCGGGCGCGGAGGGTCGTGCGGGCGGATTGAGGATGGGGAGCGAACTTGAGAACACAGCGGGGAGCAGGCCCGTGAACTGTTGAAAAAGCCCGTACCCATCACGACTCAAGTCACCAATCGCTGGTGGGTTGTCCATCGGCTATCGCACCAATGACCTGCCCCCCTTAAACGTCGCCACGTCCAGAGAGAGAATCTCTGGTGGCGCAAACCAAGGGAGGGCAAGAGATGCCACGAGGAAAGAAGTTCACTGCGGAGCAGATCATTGGGAAGCTCCGCGAGGCTGAGGTTGGGTTGGCTCAAGGGAAGACGGTGCCCGAGGTGGTCCGGA
>QWPO01000172.1 GCA_003669255.1 Planctomycetota bacterium
CCGCCGTCGGGTTGCTTGAACGAGAGCAGATAGGCGAGCGCCTTCTTCACCGCGGGTGCGTCGGCGGGGGTGCCTGACCGCACGAGCGCCGTCACGGCGAGCGCCGTGACCGCCGGGCCCACTTCGGCGGAGAAGCTCCCGTCCGCCGCCTGCTCCTTCTCGACCAAGAAAGCTGTGCCTTTGGTGATCGCGGCGCGGATCGCGTCGGGTGTCGCGGCGTGGGTGATGCAAGCGGGCAGCAGCACCGCCGCCAGGCCAGCGCGGGCGAGCAGGCGCGAAGCGGGTCGCATGGGAGGGCTCCAGGGGCGGGCGAAACTCAGCGGGAAGCATATGCCCCCGGCACGCCTCGGTGAACCCGCGAGGCCTCACCACACGGGGAAGTTTTCATCGGCCGATCGAAGACCGTCGGCCATCTGCCCGCCGCGTGAGCCTCAGGGGGCAACCGGCAGGGCCCGCGGATAGGGCGGCACGAGCTTCGGCGGCGGGTCGCGGCCCTCTTCGAGCCTCCACTCCTCACGTTCCTCATCGCTGGCGTAGTAGACCAGCCAGACGCTCTCGTCGCCTTCGGTCGTGGCGCTGCAGTCCCAGTGCACGTAGTTGTCGGGCACGTCAATCTGTTTGATCTTTGCAGGCAGGATGTCGCGGCGAATCAGCGAGTAGAACTCGCGGTCGGAGAGATGGTCGGTGAAGTCGAGGACGACCCGCTTCTCGTAGAGCGCATCGATCGTCTGCCAGAGCCGCTCGTGCACCTGCTCGTCGTCAAGGGTGCAGACGGGCTGCATCGCCAACTGCGGCTCGAACCAGCGAGCGACCGGCGTCAGCGGCGCAAGTTCCCAGGCCAGCATCGACTCCAGGAATCGGTTCTCCACCGGTGTCGGCATGCTGCGGAAATCGACCTCCCAGATCGACTCGTCAAGATAGGGCTCGATGGCCGTTCGGAGTTCCCCGTTCCGCAGCAGGCAATCGACTTCTTCGGGGTCAGGATGGCGGGCGAGGGGCATGCCAGCAAGATTCCTCGGGGAGTTTCCGGCCGCGGACGACGTGTCCGACAGCAGCGGGATGACACCGACAATACCAACGCTGAGAGCCGCTTCAACGATTTTCAGCCGGCGTATTCGCGGTTTTTTGGCCCTGCCGCCGGCATGACCGCTACGACACGACGACTTTCCGCGGTCTGCCACCGCGGCCCCATTTGCCACGTTGGACGGTCCACCTGGGGTCAAGGCCGCACGGTGGGCAGGCAGTTGGCGTTGGAACCGCAGGTAGCCAACCTGCGGCTACGCGAAGGCAGTCTGCATGTACGGCTGGCGCACATGGTTACCCGCGGGTGCCAACCTGCGGCTACGGCAAGCAGGCGGCGGCTCGCTTCAGCCGTCAGCGGAGGCGTTCTTGCAGGCAGATTCCAGGGCCGCGATCTTGGCGACCCGACGCGCATGCCGGCCACCCTCGAACGGGGTGGACAGCCAGGTGCGGATGATCTTGTCTTGCACCTCCGGACCGATCAGCTCCGCCGACAAGCTGAGGACGTTGAGATCGTTGTGTCGCCGGCTCATCTCGGCGGTCACCTCGTCGTGGCAGGTCGCCGCCCTGACGCCGGGCAACTTGTTTGCCGCGATCGCCATGCCCACGCCGGTGCAGCACAGCAGGATGCCGCGGTCGACCGTTCCACTGCTCACGCGGCGGGCGACATCGGCAGCGATGTCGGGGTAGTCGACGGCCTGATCGCCGTCCGATCCGCAGTCAATGACCTCGTGGCCCATCCTTTCGAGGAGCCCGATGAGCCGTTTCCGTGACGCCACACCCCGATGGTCACTGCCGATTGCTATCCGCATGGATTCCCGAACTCCTCGCTCCCTCTGCCAGCCGGTCACCGCCCCGGGCGGTCACGCGTCCGGCGGCTCGATTCCGAGTGTATCCATTCTGGCCGTCAAATGCCCATGGATCTGGCGGGCGCAGCTGCGGTAGGTGTCGAGCGACCCGCCGACTGGGTCGATCACATCGCGGCGGTCGGGGGAGAGCATCATCAGCCGGCCACCAGCCTCGGGAAACTGCGCAAGGATTGCGGCCCGGTGAGAGGCGGTCATCGTCAGGATGACGTCTGCCTGGGCCACGAGTGACTCGGTCAGTGGCTGGCTCTCGTGGCGGCCGAGGTTGCCCCCCATTTCCCGCATCGCCTCGACCGCGTTCGTGCTCGCGGGCCCTCCCCCCCAGGCGGCGAGTCCAGCACTGGCGACCACCACCCCGTGTCGGTCGATCTCGTCCGGTTCGCAGCCAAGACGTTCGGCAGCCATGACGCGGAAGAGAGCCTCGGCCATCGGGCTCCGGCAGGTATTTCCCGTACACACGAAGAGCACCATCAGGCTCGAGAGGCGGCGAAGTGCCTCCTCGCCGACAACGCCGGGCCGCACCACGCGAAAGCCACGGTCACCGAGTTCAATCGTCGACGGGGGTTGAGCGTATTGCGTGCGGCCGTCATCGATGATGAGGGTGACCACGCTCCCGGCGCGCGACACGATGTCGGCTGCGGTGACGGCAAGGCTGCCGTTGGACTCAGGCTCTGCGAGCATCACAGGGCCCGGCAGCATCCGCATGCAGTCGGCCAGCAGCGGGTGCCCGGGAACTCTGAGTCGCAGCCGTCCGTCGCCCACCACGCAGGCCCGCGAAGCCTCGGGCAGACGGTGCACGAGGCTCTCGAGGTGGTTGTCCGGCACCAGCATCGACACCGGGCCCGGCCAGCAACGCCGTGCCAGCCGCCGGCCAGTCGGGGAGATTCGCGGCGCCCAGTCGATCGCCTCGTCGGCGCTCTTCAGGGCCAGCGACAACACAGGCTCGCCCGCACGCGGAACAACGATCGATGCCAGACGGTTCGCCGCATCGTCGCGGCGGCCGCTCGCCGCGATGACATAGTCCGTCTCAGTTGGGAACGCGACGCAGCAGCCTTCGGCAAGCGCCTGGACAGCGCGATGCACCACGTCGCGGGCATCCTCGGTTCGGCGCAGATCGATGACCATCGGCGGCATGGGGGGGCCGGCGGCCGGGGGAGCCGAGGACCAAGGGGCGCGAGCAACGCGTCAGGCACGCGAAAACACTCTGGAATCCCTCAAAAATACAGCGGTTGGCGCGGGTGAGTCAAGCATCGTGGTTTGGGTAAGACGCGGCGGCTCGACCGCCGGCTGGACGGTTTCGCCGGGCGCGGACCGGGTCGCGAGGCTGCGGCTGGATGGCGTGCTTTTCGGCTTGTGGCCGCTGGTGCCAGTCGGCTATTTCTCCGCGGCTTTCGCCGGTGCCCCCGGTACCAGCTCCTCCCATGGCCATCCGCGTGATCATCACCAGCACCTCTCGCCGGTTGCTCCCCGCGTTCGCGACGGCGGTCGCTTTCGTGGCGGCGACGTGCGTTGCCCAGCCGGCGGCCGAGACCCTGCCGTTGCCCCCGGTCTCGGACGCGCCCGCGGCGGCCGCCACCGACGTGATCGTCGAGGTGCGCATCGAGGGGAACCATGCGACCGACGTGTCGAAGCTTCCAAAACTCGTGACCCGTGCGGGCCAGATCTTCGATGCCCAGGCGATCGAGGAGGACGTCCGCACGCTCCACCGCTCGCGAAAGTTCGTCGATGTCCACCCCAAGTATGTCCGCGTCGCGGAGGGGATCGTCGTTGTCTTTCAGGTGGTCGAGCGGCCGATGCTCCGCTACGTGAAGTATGTCGGCAACGAGCGGGTCACCACCCGCGCCCTCCGCAAGCAGTCCGAGATCGACGTGGGCGACGCGATGGATCCTTACGTGGTCGAGGAGGCCCGCCGCCGGATCGAATCGCACTACCACGAGAAGGGCTTCGATGCCGCCCGCGTGACGACGGTCGAGGGCGACAAGCCGGGCGACAAGGGGGCCGTGTTCCTCATCGACGAGGGCCGCAATCGCAAGGCGCTGTGGACGAGTTTCGTTGGTAACACGATCGCCAGCGATGCGCGATTACTCACCCAGATCAAGTCGAAGCCGGGCGTGCTCTGGTTTTTCGGCGGCAACATCGACCGCGAGGTTGTCGAGCAGGACGTCGAAACGCTCACCGCCTACTACCGGAGCCTCGGCTTCTTCCAGGCCAAGGTGGGCCGCGAGGTGGAAGTGGTCCACGAGGGCGATCGGGACTGGACGCACCTCACGTTTGTGATCAGCGAGGGGCCGCGGTACACCGTCCGCAACGTCTCCTTCAACGGCAACACCAAGTTCATGAACGAGTTCCTCGAGCGGGACCTCAAGCTCAAAGGGGGCGAGCACTTCAACCAGTCGAAGATGGACGCCGACCTGAACCTCATCCGCGACATCTACGGCGGACGGGGTTTCGTGTTCGCTGACATTCGCGCCGATCCACGGTTTCTTGAGGAGCCGGGTCAGCTCGACCTCGTCTACAACGTCTCCGAGGGGCAGCGGTATCGTGTCGGTCAGATCAACATTCGCATCCGCGGCGATCACCCGCACACGCGGCACAGCACCGTCCTCAACCGTCTCTCGCTGCGGCCCGGTGACATCCTCGACATCCGCAAGCTCCGCGACGACGAGCGGCGGCTGAGGGCGAGCAGCCTGTTCCTCGCCGATGCGTCGAAGGGTGAGGGGCCGAAGATCGTGTTCTCGAAGCCCGACCCGGAGGACACCCGCGTCGCCCGCGAGCCGGAGCCTGCACGGCCGCCGGGATTCCGGGGCCAGAGCCCCGACGACGAGGCCGTGCTCGACCTCGTGCTCGAGGGCGAGTGGAACGACGACTCCAGCCAGACCAACGGTGGCCAGGAGCCTGCAGCCGCGCCCGCGGCGGCTCCCGCCGCCATGGCTGCCCAGCCAGTGTGGCGCGGCCAGAGCCCGGAGTATCCGGTCGCCGTACCCCAGCAGCCGTTCGTCGGTCAGCCGGTCGCACCGCAGGGTGCGTTTCAGGTGCCCGTCATGCAACAACAGCCAGCCCAGGGATGGCCTGTCGCCGCACAGCCGGTCGCTCAGCCTGGCTGGGGCGGTGCGCCGCTCGCGCCGGCAGCCCCCACCGCCGTCGACTACTCACGGATGGTCGCACCGACTGCCCCCGTCTACTCCGTGCAGCAGCCTGTGGCGCCACCGTTTCCCGGCGTGGCCCCGCCCGGGCAGCAGCCTTTCATCCAGCCCGCTGTGGCCGGAGGCGGCCCCTTCGGTGCCACGCCGGTGGCCCAGTTCGACCCCAACCAGCCGCCCGCCTTCCAGCAGCCGGGGATGGTGCCCGACTTCGCCGCCGAGCCCATGCAGGTGTTTCCGGGCAACGAACCCTACGTGGTCGTCGACGTCGATGCCGAGGAGACGCAGACCGGCCGACTGATGATCGGTGCCGGCGTCAACTCCAACGCCGGCCTCGTTGGCAACATCGTGGTCGACGAACAGAACTTCGACATTCTTCGTCTGCCCCGTAGCTGGGACGACATCAAGAACGGCACTGCCTTCCGCGGCGCCGGCCAGCGGTTCCGTCTCGAGGCGGCGCCTGGCACGCAGTTGCAGCGATACATGGCGACCTTCCAGGAGCCCTACCTGTTCGACACGCGGATCGGCCTGTCGCTCTCCGCCTCCTACTTCACCCGGTACTTCTACGACTGGGCCGAGGCTCGCACCGGCGGCCGCATTGGGCTGGGCTACCAGTTCCAGTTCGCCCCAGACCTCTCGATCAACACCGGTTTCCGCGGCGAGAGCGTCGACGTCTTCAATCCGCGACTCATCACGCCCGACATCGAAAACATGCTCGGCACCAACTCCGTCTATGGCTTCAGCGCGGGCCTGGTCCACGACACCCGTGACAGCCCATTCCTGCCCACGCAGGGGCATCTTGCCACGTTCGAGTTCGAGCAGGTGATCGGCACATTCGTCTATCCCCGTGGCATCGCCGAAGCGCGGCAGTACTTCCTGCTCAACGAGCGTCCCGACGGTTCCGGCCGCCACGTGCTCTCGATCGGCTCGGTGCTCGGCGTGTCGGGAGACAACACGCCGGCCTACGACAACTTCTTCGCAGGTGGCTACAACACGATCCGCGGCTTCGTGTTCCGCGGGGCGAGCCCGCGGCAGACGCCCTCCGGCGGCGAGCCCGCGCCTGGCCAGGCTGCGGCGATCGTCGGCGGTCCGTTTCAGTGGCTCAACACGATCGAATACATGTTCCCGATCACCGCCGACGACACGCTCCGCGGCGTGGTGTTCACCGACGTGGGCACGGTCGAGTCGAACGTCTCGATCAATAACATGCGAGTGGCGCCGGGCGTAGGCCTCCGGATCACGCTACCGGCGATGGGGCCGGCCCCGATCGCGCTCGACTTCGCCGTCCCGGTGGCCTACGCCCCGTACGACAGCAAGCAACTTTTCAGCTTCTTCGTGGGCTTCGCGCGATGAGCGACACGCCGAGGGACGAATCGACGCGGCGGCGGGAGCGGATCCTCATCGTCTGCACGCAGTACATCGGCGACACGCTCTTGGCCATCCCTTTCCTGCGGAACCTACGGCTGGCCCACCCCGACGCCGTGATCGACATCTGCGCCGAGGGGGGACCGCGGGCGGTGCTCGCGAACTGCCCCTACGTCGACGGCCGCGTGACCTGGAGCCGTCCGCCACGGGAACGCCGTGGGGGCTTCGCCGCCGCGTTCGCCTCGCTGCAGGCGCAGGCCGACTGGCTGAAGTCCCGCGGCTACACACGGGCATACCTGCTCAAGCCATCCCTTTCGGCCGCCGCGCTGGCGAAGCTCGCCGGGATCCCATGTCGCGTCGGGTTTGCCGGTGAGTCGAGCCCGCTGCTCACCCGCCGTGTCCACCGCCGTCGCGGCCGCCACCAGGTGGAAACCTATCTCGACCTGCTGCGGGCCGAGGGGCTTCCGATCGACGACGCCCGAAACGAGAGTTGGGTGCCGGCGTCGTCTGCCGCGCGCATCGGCCCGCTGGTCGATCAGCTCCCGGCTGGCCGGCAGCGGGTCTTCCTGGCCTTGCGGTCGACCGACGCGCTCAAGCATTGGCCGGCCGACCGCTGGCAGCGGCTCGTCCGGTGGCTCGTCGACTCGAGAGGGTGCGAGGTCGTGCTCTGCGGAGGACCAGCCGACATCGCGGCCCACGACACCCTCCGCGAGTCTGTTGGGCCCGACGTGGCTTCGCACGTGCACGACGTCTCGGAGCGGGTACCGCTGGCCGACGCTGCAGCACTCGTCAACAAGATGGATCTCTGCGTTGGCGTCG
>QWPO01000031.1 GCA_003669255.1 Planctomycetota bacterium
GGCTCCGAATGCCCAAGGCTGCAGGGGCCATGGATGGCCCTGCAGCCGTACATTCAGAACACGTCGAGATGGAAGTGGTGGCCCTGGTAGTAGCGGCGCGACTTCGGGTAGTCGTTCTGCCAGGCCCGGTTGTAGACCGGCACCCGCATCTCCTGCGGATAGCGGTAGTAGAGGTCGTTGGCGCTCTGGTAGTAGCCGTCCTGGTAGAAGTTCTGTGGATACCAGACGTACGGATAGTGGTAGAGCCGGTTCCAGTCGTGGGCGTTGTAGGAGTTGCCCCACTGGTAGCCGTAGGCCTGCGTGCCGGCGCCGACGGGTGCCTGGGCGGCCGCGTCACGGGCGGTGAAAGCGACGAGCGCAAGGGCGGTGACCGCCCCGGCGGCGAAAGAACGAAGCATCGGATTGTCCCCCTGAGAATCCAGCGTCAGGAGGAGTATCGACCGTCCCTACGACCGGTCTTCACGGAAAATCCGGCAGGGTCGCCCGGTGGGTCAGGGGGCTGGGAACCTGCCTTCAGCGAGGTCGCGGTCCCACTCGTCGAGCAGTGGCCAGTGCGGAGCGCAGGTACCAAAGTCGGCGAGTTTCAGATAGCCCTTGAGGCGGGTGATCGTGGCGGCAAGAAGCCGGTCGTCCTTCCGGAAGATCGGACCGTGGCTCGGCAGCAGCCATTCCACGTCGCTGGCGGCAATGCGGTCGAGCGACTGGATGAAGGAGGGGATGTCGCTGCCGTGGTGGGCGTCGATCGCGCCGACCGAGCCGTCGCGGTAGATGTTGTCACCCGAGAGCAGCAGGTTGCCCATCCGGAAGGCGAGCTGGCTGTCGGTGTGGCCGGGCGTGAGCCAGACCTCGAGCGACCGACCGCCGACGTCGATCCTGTCGCCGTCGACGATCGGGCGGTCGACCTTCACCTTCGGCATATCGAGGTGGACGTTTTGAGCGTCGATCTCGGCGAACGTTTTGATGCGATCGCCGCTCTCCAGCGACGGTACGGCCTTCGGGTGGGCGAGCACCGGGGCCTTGAGGATCGACTTGGCCTTGGCGAGCCCCTGGATGTGGTCCACATCGGCATGGGTGGCCACCAGCGCCTGGCATTGCGACAGCGGAAAGTCCATCTGCCGGATCAGTTCGATGATCTCATCGACGCTCTCCTCGTAGCCGATGTCGATGAGCGCCCAGTCGCGGTCGTCGTAGACGAGGTAGACGTTGCAGCCGATCCGCCAGCCTGCCTGATAGTTCATCTCGATCACACCGGGAAAGACTGGGCGGCGTTCGAGCATGGCGGAGGAGGCGGACGAAAGGGGGGGGCAGTGCCGGGTTTGCGGGGAAATCCCGCCGAGGACACACTTGGATCGGATCGCGGGCGAGCCGAGTGGCCGCAGTCTAGGGCGGCGAAACCGCGGTGGCAACGAACGCCGCGGCTGTCCGGCCGGCATGGTGAATCAACAGGAGCGGAGCGCCGAGTCGCGGCAGAGCATGGTGTCCAGTGGCCAGTCCGCCGCGCCGTCGTTTGCCGCCTGGGCTGGAAGCGTGGCTGAACTCTGTGCTGCGGTCGATCGACTGACGCCAGTGGCCGCCTCTCTCGGCGTCACCGATGCGTCGGCCGCCGCATGGCACGGCGCCCTCTACGGCAAGTTGCGGCCGCAAGTGTCGCGGGAGCCGCTGCTGGTCGCCGCCATCTGCGGCGGCACGAACACCGGCAAGAGCCTGATCACCAACTCGCTTGTTGGCTCTGACATCAGTCGCTCGACGCCCGAAGCCGCCCGCACGCTCCATCCCGTCGCGAGCCTCGCCCGGGGCGTCGCCGCCCGCACCGATCTGGCCGCGCTCTTCCCGGGCTTCCGGCCGGTTGCCTGGCGGAGCGAGGCCGACGCGGTCGATGCCGAGGCCGCCGACGTGCTCGTCTGGAGGGAAGACTCGGGTGGCGAGCAGCCCGAGCGGCTCGTCGTTCTCGATACCCCCGACATCGACGGCACGCTCCGCGAGAACTGGCACCGGGCCGAACTCGTTCGCAACGCCGCCGATGTGATCATCGCCGTGCTCACACAACAGAAGTACAACGACGCCGCGGTCCGCGACTTCTTTGCGGCCGCCGCGGTCGCTGGCAAGACGGTGATCGTCGTCTTCAACATGGTGGACTGGCCGCGGCAGCGGGAGCGGATCGCCGGCTGGCTGGCCACGTTTGCCGCCGAGACGGGCGTCGCGGCGGCGGCGGTCTATGCCGGACCGCACGACTTTGATGCCGCCGAGGCGGGCAGGATCACGCTGCATCCGCTTCCCGAACTCACGCCCGGCGGTGCCGACGAGCCGCTCAAGGAGCGGCTCGCGACCGGCGACTTCGACCGCATCAAACGGCAGGCAATGGCCGGCGCGATGCGGGTGGTGGCCGATCCCGAGCAGGGTCTGGGAGGCTGGCTCGACGCCATCGATCGGGCCGCCGCCGGCTGGCGAGATGCGCAGCGGCTCTTGGAACGCGAGGGCCGCGTGCAGGTGGAACTGCCGTCGCCGCCTCGGGAGATCGTCTGGGACGAGGTCTGGATGTGGCTCGAGCCGCGGCGGTCGGCGGTTGATCTTGTCGTCAGCAGTGGGTACCGCACCGTCGGCCAGGGTGTGTCGTGGGCCGCTCGCCGGCTCGGCGTCGGCCGCACGGCCGCGGAGCGAAAAGAAGACTTCGCCGCCACGGAACTCGAGGCGCTCAAGCGGGCACTCGCCGACTTCATCGATCGGCTCGACGACGCCTGCCGCCGCGACGACCGACTGGGACGGTTGCTCGGACCACGGCTCGCGACCGGCGACCGCCAGGCGTGGTATGCCGACCTCGAGCGGCGGCATGCAGCGCTGCCGCTGGTGTCGGAGGACTATCGCACCTTCGTGCGGGCCGAACTCGACAGGTTTGCCGCCGCGAATCCCGGGATGGTGAAGGCGGTGCTCACCGCACTCACCGTCGGATCGGTCGTGCGGCCGGTGATGACGCTCGCGCTCTTCAGCGCTGGGGCCGCCGCCGTGCCTGCGGCGGCGGGCGTCTTGCATCACGTACTCGACTTCGGCGTCGCGGTGGCGGCACCGCTGGCGGGCGAGGGGGCCGTCGCGGCGGCGTCGCAAGGCATTCGGCCGCTGATCGAGCGGCTGTTCGCCGGCTGGTCAGCGGAACGAGGGCGAATCCTCGCCGAGACGCTCCACGACGTAGTGCTTGGCGACGGCGTCGAGGAGATCGGACGACTGGCGTCATCGGGTTCACGGCCCGAACTCGTGCGGGCACGACAACTGCTCGTGGAATGTTCGCGGGAGTGCGGCTGACAATGGACACACCGACCGGATCACCGTCGTCCAGTGCGGCCGCCGAGCCCGACTTCGCGGCGTTCGATCTGCTCGTCGAGGCGCTCAGCCGCTGGGCACCGTCTGGTCCCGCCTGGCCGCCCGCCCGCCGCGTGAAGAGTGAGTGGGAGGGCGTGGCCCCGCGACTCGACAAGGCGCGTCTCGAACTCTCGCGGGTGCTCGTCGTGGGCGTGGTCGGCGGCACCGGCACGGGCAAGAGCACGCTCGTCAACGCGCTGGCCGGCAGCGAGGTGACCACGGCGGGCGATGTGGCCCGGCCCACGACCATTAATCCCGTCGTCGTGGCGGCGCGAGACGTGGATGTCTCCTGGCTGCCGCTCGACGCCATGCAGGCGCGGCTCGTGCGGAGCGACTCGCCCGCGGTCGCCAATATCGTGCTGGTCGACTGCCCCGACCCCGACACGCAGTCCGCGGCTGGGACGCCGCCTGCAGAGTCGTCAAAGCCGAGCGCCACCAACCACAACCGCGACCTTCTCTAGGCGGTGCTGCCGGCCTGCGACGTGCTCCTGCTGGTCTCGACGGCGCAGAAGTATCGCTCGTGGATTGTGGCCCGCGAGGTGGCGGCGTTCGCGCCCGGACGGCCGCTGCTCTTCGTGCAGACCCACGCCTCCCGCGATCCGGACATTCGCGCTGACTGGCGGAAGGAACTGGAGTCGCAGGGCTTCGATGTGCCGCGGATCTTCCGCATCGACGGGGTCGAGGCGGCGGCGCGCGCCGCGGCCGGACTCGAACCCGAGCCCGGCTTCCGCGACCTCGTGGCGGCGATTGACGGGGAACTGGCCGGCCGCGCGGCCAGACGGGTCCGTCGCACCGGTGCCCTCGACCTCGCCGCCTGGTTCACGCGGCAGGCGCGGGCTGACCTCGCTGCGAGCGGGGAACCGGTGGCGGCGCTCGCGGCCGGCGTCGAGACGGAACGCGGCCGGCTGGAAGCGATTCTCGCCCGCGCGATCGGCGAAACCCTCCGCGCCAACCGCTCGGCCTGGCAGCGGCTGATCGCCGACGACGTGGTGGCCCGCTGGCACGGCGGACCGTTTGCGAGTTTCTTGCACGTGATCGCGGCGCTGGGGTCGCTTTGGAGTCGCGTGCGGCCCGGAACGGGCGTCGTCGGCAGGCTGCTCGCCGGTCAGTCGGTGTCTGGCACCGTGCGGGATGGCGGCTGGAAGGCGGTCGAGGAACTTGGGCTGCCCGCGGGAGAAGTGGAGCAGTCGCGGAGCGTGCTGGCCGGACTCGCCGCGCGGGCCGGCATGCAGGAGCCGCTTGTCGGACGGGCGCGGCTCGACGATGCCGCCGCCACGGCTGCGACCGGGGCGCTCGTTGATCGCGCGGGCGCGTGGCTCTCCGCGGGCATCGACCGGCTCGTGGTGGAGCGTCGCGGCCGCGTCGGTCGTTCCGCTTACCACTGGCTCTTCGAGGCGCTCTTCTCGGCGCTCCTGGTCACCGTGCTCGTGCGGGCCGGCTGGAACTTCTTCCACGGCAACCTCTGGGAGGGAAAGCCCGTCTCTGGTATCGGCTTTCTCGAGGAGGCGATCGTCTGGGTGATCCTCTGGGGGTTTCTGCTCCGCTGGCTGATCTTCGCGCTGGTGCGTCTCGGCCTCGATCGCGATATCCAGGGGCTCGTTGGCTCCGTCGCCTCGTCGCGGCTCGTTGATCCCCTGCTTGCCGACTTCGCGGTGGCCGCCGCTGCTGCCTCAACATGGATCGACGAGGGCACGCGACTCGGTGTCGAGGCCGACCGTCTCGCCGGCGGCTGCGGTGAGACAACCGGACTCGGCCGACTGCGGAGGCCGGCGACGTGATCGGCTGCCGACACACAATCGTGGCGGTCGCCTGCGTCGTGGCCGCCACAGTCTCGTGGGCCGGCGCCGCCGAACTCGAAGAGATCCATTCGCGGGGCGAGTTGATCTGGGCCGCCGATCAGGAGGGGGGCGGGCCCCACGTGTTTCCCGATCCCGCCGACCCGCGGCGGCTCAGCGGCTTCGAGGTGGAGTTCGCCAAACTGCTTGCCGGCGAGCTCGGCGTGAAGGCCCGCTTCCAGCAGGGGCAGTGGGACCGGTTGCCGCTCCTGCTCGACCAGTCGGCCGACTGCGTGATCAACGGCATCGAGCTCACACCCGAGCGGCGGCGTGACTACGGCTGCTCGCGTCCCTACTTTGGCTATGCGCTGCAGATGGTGGGCCGCCGCGGCGCGCCACCGGCGACGCTCGCCGACCTCGCTGAGGCCGGATCGGCGGGGGCGTGGCGGGTCGGCGTGCTCACCGGCTCCGCCGCCGAGATCGAAATGCGGGCTCGTACCGCCCGCGGCGAGGCGCAGATCGAGGTGATCGGCTACGACGGCACACTCGACTCGATGGAGCAGGTACAAAGCGGCGTGCTCGATGCCGCGGTGCTCGACGACTGCATCGTCGCCTTTTACGCCGATCGCTTCGCCGAGCTGCGGAACGTGGATCGGCCGTTCGCCGGCGGCCTCTACACCGTGCTCACCTCCCACCGCACGCCGAAGCTCGCTGCCGCAATCGACGTCGCGATCGGCAGAATGATCGCCGACGGCCGACTCAAGAAACTCTACGATCGCTGGGATCTCGCCGGGCGTCAGCAGATGCTCATGCTCCGCGACGCGGCCGAGATTCCCCCCGCCCGCAGCCGCACACTTGGCGAGCTCGTCCGGCAGACGCTACCGCTCTTGCTTTCGTCGGCCGGCATGACGGTGCTGCTGTCGTGCGCCGCATTTCCGCTGGCGGTCGCGGCTGGCCTGGCCGTGGCGGTCGGTCGGCTGTACGGCCCGGCGTGGCTCAGGCCGCTGCTCACCGGCTACGTCGAGGTGCTCCGCGGCACGCCGCTGATGCTCCAGCTCTACGCGATCTTCTTCCTGTTGCCGAAGATCGGCCTCGCCCTGCCGGCGCTCGCAGCGGCCATCATCGGTCTGGCGCTCAACTATTCCGCCTACGAGTCGGAGATCTACCGGGCAGGGCTGAAGGCGGTGCCACTCGGACAGTTCGAGGCGGCCCTGTCGCTCGGGCTCACGAAATGGCAGGCACTGCGTCACGTGCTCGTGCCGCAGGCGGTGCGGATCGTGATGCCGCCGGTCACGAGCGACTTCATTGCGCTCTTTAAGGACACGAGCGTCTGTTCGGCGATCACCGTGATCGAGCTGACGAAGCGATACAGCGTACTCGCCCTCTCGACGGGCCGGATCGTGGAGTTGGCGGTGGTGACGGCAGTCCTCTATCTCTGCATGAGTTGGCCGCTCGCGCTGCTCTCGCGGTGGTTTGAGTCGCGGCTCGACCGGCCGGCGGACGGCGGATCCTGAAGGGGATGATGAACGGCATGATCGAAGTCGATTCGCTGACGAAGCAACGCTCAGGCAGGCCCGTGCTCGACGCCGTGAGCCTCCGCGGCGCCGAGGCCGGCGTGACGGTGCTCGTCGGCGCCTCGGGCAGCGGCAAGAGCACGCTGCTCCGTTGCCTCAACGGCCTCGAGATCTTCGAGAGTGGCACCATCACGATCGCCGGTCACCGGCTCGCAGCCGGCGGCCAGTCAACCACGGTGCTCGATGATCTCCGGCGGGACGTCGGCATGGTGTTTCAGCAGTTCAACCTCTTTCCACACCTCTCCGTGATCGACAACGTGATGCTCGCCCCGCGGGTGGTGTCGAAGGTGCCCGTCGAGGAGGCGCGGTCGCGCGCCGTTGATCTGCTCGACCGCGTCGGACTCTCCTCCTTTGCGGCGGCCCGGCCCACCACGCTCTCCGGCGGTCAGCAGCAGCGGGTGGCGATCGCGCGGGCGCTGGTCAACGACCCGGTGCTGGTGCTGGCCGACGAGCCCACCGGCGCGCTCGATTCGCGCACCAGCCTCGAGGTGATGGCGCTGCTGCAGCA
>QWPO01000110.1 GCA_003669255.1 Planctomycetota bacterium
ATTCCGAGAGCGAACCCAAAGACGCCCGGTTCACGCCGAACCGCTTGCGGACCTTGTCGAGGGCGCAGGCCCGCTGCAGGTCGCGAAGGCTCTCGATCGCCGGGCTGAACAGCGACATCAGGATCAGGGCGCAGTACTGATCCATGAACAGCCGGCGATTGCCGGCTCTATCGCGTTCGGTGCCCACCTTCCGCAGCCGCGAAAGCAGCGGACGGATCTTCCGCAGGCACTTCAGCCCCTGCACATCCTGATCACGAATCTCGCGATTCCTGCTCATAGCCATGACGGGCACGATACCGTCGTACCCATCGGCGCGCAACTCTCCCTGGATTGCTCAGATTGCCGAGTCGCCAGGGCGCATCTCCCGTGCCGAACGGGATTGCCTGGAGGGCCGAGGCGAACGTCAGGCGACGGGCATGGGCAGCCCCGAGCCCACGGCGAGTCGGGAAGGCACACAGGTTGCCAACCTGTGCTACGAGAAGCCCCGAGCGCGCGGCGAGTCAGGAAGATACACAGGTTGACAACCTGTGCTACGGGGGACCAATACTCCGCGCATGCATCGCTTCGTCACCCCCGGCGGGGATCGAAGCTCGCTGGCGGGGCGTGACGGGTCGCGAGCCAGACGCGCCAGCCACGGGCGTCCCACTCGAAGTTTGTGCCGGTGAGTGCCACGAGCGCCTCGAGCACGCGATCGTTCCGCACCGACACCGTGGATCGCTTCGGTCCGCCCCCCATTGACAGGCCGCCGCCCGAGGGCGTGAAGGTCGCTGACGTCGAGCCTTCTGGCTTCCCGTCACCGCTCACCACGACGTGCTGCGTTTCGAGGGCATCGACGAGCGGCCCGACGGCCGAGGGCACGCCGAGCCGGCCGAGCGCTTCGGCGGCACGATTCACCTGCGCGTTGTCGGCGCTCCTGAGCGCCGCCACCAGCGTGGGCACGGCGACGTGCGGGCCGATCACCGTGAGCCGCTCAACGGCGGCGATCCTCGTCTCGGGATCGGGATGGTCGAGCGCCGCGGCCACCAGCACGCCAACCGCATCGGATGAGCGGATCCGCGAGAGCGCCTCCACATACCAGCTGCGCACCTGAAAGACCGGCTCCTTGGCCAGCGCCGCAGCGACCGCCGGTACCGCCGCCGGATCGGAGATCTCGCGAATCTCCTCGGCTGCCTGGTCGGCCTGCGCCGACTGATCGATCTGCCGCCGCAGTCGCTCGAGCTTTCCATTCCATTCCTTCTGGGCGAGCATCACCCGCTCGGCCCGCTCGATCAACTCAATCTCCTGGGCGGTTCGCCAGCCGCCGCGGTAGCGGACGTATCCCCGTTCGGCCATCAGTTCCTGCTGGGTGGGCTTCGCCGGCTCGTCGGCGGTGGCCACGAGGGTCGAGGCGACGGCCACGAGAACCGCCAGGCAGAGGTGTGTTCGTCGCGGGATCATGGCAGTGATCTCGGCTCCGGCCCGGTCGGGCCTTGACCGGGTGCCGGTCACGGCAGCCGGGCCGCGTCGTGAATCATTCTCGCATAGGTTGCGGCCACGCGGATCACGACCGCGGCCACCAGGCAAGCGACGAGGCTCCACGTCAGGAATCCCGCAGCCTGTACGGCCGCCGCAAACCCCCGCGCCGCCGACTCGTCGAGATGGTCGGCCACGCGGTCGAGCGCCTCGGCAGTGGTGCCGGTCGCTTCGCCCACAGCCACCGCCTCGATCACGGCCCTTGGGAGCCGGCTGGTGGCTCCAAGCGTCTCCGGCAGATCGCGGCCGTTCCGCAGGAGGTCCTCCACCCGGCGCCGGTCGCAGCCGAAGCCGGGAGCCGCGTGGGTCGCGAGTTCCACCATCTCGCCGACGCTGACACCCGCGTGCGCTGCCAGCGACGCGGCTCGGCACCAAGCCGCCGCCTCCGCTGCGACCGCAGCCGGGCCGATGAGTGGCAGGCGACGGCCGATTCTCCACGCCCAGCCTCGCCGCCGCCAGCTGCTCCGCGCGGCAACTGCCGCCACGGCGATCGCGACGACCGTCGCGGCGAGCCCTAAGAGAAACAGCGTCGCGCCCCGTTGGCCCCCGAGCCCAAGGCCGAGAAAGTCGAGGGGCGCACCGTCGAGGCCGCGAGCAAACCCTGAGACGATGATCATCGCCACGATCGCGAGCACCGCCACAACGAGCCGGATGGCCGGACCGACGAGCGCGGCGCGGAGGGTGCGCCGGGTGGCGATCGAACGCGAGAGCGTCTTGGCCGTTTCGTCGAGCACCTCGGCGAGCCGGCCGGTGCGGTCACCCACAAGGAGCATGCCGGCCACGAGATCGGGAATCGCGCCGGTGGCGGCACACGCCTCGCCGAGCCCGTCGCCGGCCCTGAGTCGGGCGGCCACGCGTTCCAGCGCCGGCCGCCACCGACCGGGCACCCGACCCGCCTCAGACGCCCAGGCACGCCGCAGGTCGATGCCAGCGCCAACCGCGATGGACAGCCGGTGGAGGATGTCCGCGAGCACCGCGTCGGGGATTCGTCCCGAGCCTGCCATCCTCGCCCTCTCTGCCCGAGTTCCGCCCACGAACGCGGCCGTTCTAACACACACCGCCCCCATCTGGTACAACCGCCGGCCTCGCCTCCTGACACCTCTTCCATGACTTCAAGAGCCCACTGGCCCGTCGTCGCGATCGTGGGCGTGGGCATGATCGGTGGCTCCATCGGCAAGGCCATCCGGGCCCGCCGGCTCGCCAGCCGCGTGCTCGGCATCGGTCGTTCCGCCGAGTCGCTCGCGGTGGCGAAGAAGAACGGGTGCGTGACCGACACGGCCACCGACGTGGCAGCTGCGGCTGACGCGGATCTCGTCGTGGTGACAGCGGGCGTGGGGGCGATCCCCACGCTGCTCGATGCGGTTGATGCGGTGATTCGCCCGGGCACGCTCCTCACCGACGCGGGCAGCACCAAGGCATCGATCGTCTCGGGGTGGGAGCGGAAGCGGCGCAGCCGCCGCGGTCGCTTCGTCGGCAGCCATCCGATCGCAGGCAGCCACCGCCGCGGCTCGGCGGCCGCCGATGGCGACCTGTTCGCCGGCCGCGTCGCCGTGGTCACGCCAGCGAAGGCGACACCGCGACTCGACGCCGACGCCATCGGCGACTTCTGGGCGTCGCTTGGCTCGACCGTCTACATGATGCCACCCCGCGAGCACGACCGGATTCTTGCGAGCACCAGCCACGTCCCGCACCTGGTCGCGGCCGCCCTTGCGGCGGCCACGCCACCCGCGGCCCGCACGTTCACCGCCGGCGGCTGGCGCGACACCACGCGGATCGCCGCGGGCGACCCCGAACTCTGGGCCGACATCCTCCTCGACAACGCCGGGGAAGTCGGCGACTCGATGAAGCGGTTCGCCGCCGCCGCGGAGAAACTGCTTGCGGCGATCGAGCGCGGTGACCGCCGCCGGCTCGTTGAACTCCTCACCCGCGCCAAGGACAGCCGCGATGCTCTGGGAAGTTGACGTCTCGCTCCGCGATGCCGCCGGCGACCATGCCGCCCGCGAGGTGATCGCAGGAGCGGCGGCGCTCGGCATCCCGGCCTGTGGTCGGGGCCGCACCGCGGCGGGCTGGCTGGTCGAGGGCGACCTTTCCCGCGACGAGGCCGAACGGCTTGCCGCCACCCTGTTTGCCGACCCGGTGACCGAATCATCCGTTGTGGATGAGATCGGCGCGGCCCGCCTGACACAGCCCCTCGACGGCCTGCCGACGGTGGTGCACGTGCTTCCCAAGGCGGGCGTGACGGATCCCGCCGGCCTCACGGCACAGGCCGCCGCCGCGGCCCTCGGCCACCGTGTCGTGGTCCGCAGCCTGCGGAAATACTGGCTGCCCGCGCTCGACGCCGCCGACATCAGCCGCCTCGCGGAAAAACTGCTCGCCAACGACGCCATCCAGGATGTCGTCGTCGGTCCGCTCGCGATCTCGTCCCTCTCCGGGGGCCGCACGTGGTCGTTTGCCCAGGAGACGATCCCGCTCGCAGGCCTCGACGACGCCGCTCTTGAGAAACTCAGCCGCGAGCGGTGCCTGGCCCTCACCGTCCGCGAACTGCACGCCGTTCGCGATCACTTCGCCACAGTTGGCCGCGAGCCCTTCGAGATCGAACTGGAGACGATCGCACAGACCTGGAGCGAACACTGCTGCCACAAGACGCTTACGAGCGCCGTCGATCACGTGGGCCCCGCCGGTGAGGCCCGCTACGACAACCTCCTGAAAGAAACGGTGTTTGCCGCCACACGCACCATCCGCGAGACGCTCGGCCCCAGCGACTGGTGCGTGAGCGTGTTCAAGGACAACTCCGGCGTGGTGCGGTTCGATGGCGATCACGACATCTGCGTGAAGGTGGAGACGCACAACCATCCCTCGGCGATCGAGCCGTATGGCGGCGCGGCGACGGGGCTTGGCGGCGTGATCCGCGACGTGCTTGGCACGGGCCTGGGTGCCAAGCCGATCGCCAACCTCGACGTGTTCTGCGTGGCCCCGTCCGACACGCCGGCCGCTGAGATTCCGCCGGGGGTCATCCATCCGCAGCGGCTGCTCGCGGGCGTGGCCGCAGGGGTCCGCGACTACGGCAACCGCATGGGCATCCCCACGATCGCCGGCGCCGTCGCCTTCCATCCGGGCTACATCGGCAACCCGCTCGTGTTCTGCGGCACGGTGGGGATCATGCCCCGGGGCCACGCGGATGCCGCCGTGCATCCGGGCGATCTCGTCGTGGTGGCCGGCGGCCGCACCGGCCGCGACGGCATCCACGGCGCCACCTTTTCGAGCATCGAACTGACGAGCGAGAGCGAGACGGAGAGCGGTGGCGCCGTGCAGATCGGCCACGCGATCAACGAGAAGATGCTCACCGATTTCGTGCTCGAGGCCTCGCGGCAGCAACTCTTCCATGCGATCACCGACTGTGGAGCCGGCGGTCTCTCAAGCGCGGTGGGCGAGATGGGGGCCACGCTCGGCGCCGACGTTGATCTCGACCGCGTGCCGCTGAAGTACGAGGGACTGTCGGCAACCGAGGCCTGGATCTCGGAGGCACAGGAGCGGATGGTGCTCGCCGTGGCTCCGGCCGACTGGCCGGCGCTCGTGAAAATCGCCGCCGACGAGGGCGTCGAGGCGACGGCGATCGGCACCTTCACCGGCTCGGGCCGGATCGTGCTTAAGTGGCAGGGCCGGGTCGCTGGCGAACTCGACTGCCACTTCCTCCACGAGGGCCGGCCACGACAGCGGCTCGTGTCTCGCTCCGTGCCGGTGCCTCAGGAGCCGCTTGCCTGGTCGGGCGTCGCTTCGGTGGCCGCCGCGGTCGTCGAGGTGCTTGCGCTGCCCGACGTCGCGAGCAAGGAGCGGATCGTCCGGCAGTACGACCATGAGGTGCAGGGCTGCTCGGTGCTCAAGCCGCTGCTGGGACCCGGCGAAGGCCCGGCCGATGGCACGGTGATCCGCGGCGTGCTCGGCCGCAACCGCGGGATCGTGCTCGGCGTGGGGCTCCGCCACCACATCGGCCGGCTCGATCCCTATCAGATGGCCGCCGGCGGGATCGTGGAAGCGATTGCCAACGCCGTGGCCGCCGGCGCTGACCCTGACCGGATCGCCCTGCTCGACAACTTCTGCTGGGGCGACACAAGGCGGGCCGACTCGCTGGGCACACTCGTCGAGGCCTGCCGCGCCTGCCATGATCTGGCGATCGCGCTGGCAGCGCCGTTCGTGAGCGGCAAAGACAGCCTCAACAATGTGTTCGCCTACACCGACGCCGCGGGCGCGGCCCGCGAGATCTCGATCCCTCCGACACTGCTCATCACCGCGATGGGACAACTGGACGACGTCCGGCGCGCGGTGTCGCCCGATCTCAAGGCCGCGGGCAATCGCCTGGCAGTCGTGGGCGAGACGAGGCCCGACATGGCGGGCAGTCAGCTGGCGCTCACGGGCCGCGTGAGCGGTGGCGATGTGCCGACCGTCGACGTCGCCGCCTTCCGGGCCGCGATCCGTGCCGTGTCCGCGGCCCGCCGCGGCGGGCTCGTGCAGTCGTGCCACGACGTCTCAGACGGCGGTCTCGCGGCGGCGGTCGCCGAAATGGCGATCGCCGGCAAGCTCGGCGCGCGGTTCGTGCTCGCCGACGTGCCGGCCACGAGCGGAGCCGCCAACCACGATCTCGCGATCGCCTTCGCCGAGACCCCGGGCCGATTCGTCTGCGAGGTGCGGCCCGAGCACGCCGCCGAGTTTGCTCGGTGCATGGATGGCGTGCGGTTCGCGTGGGTCGGCGAGGTGATGTCGTCCCCCGACCTCGAGGTGGTCTCGACGACGGGCACGATCGATCGCGTCGCCGTCGACCGCCTGGCACGGGCGTGGCATGGGGAGAACGTTTGAATGCTGTCGCCACGAGCCCTGATCCTCCGCGCTCCCGGCACCAACTGCGACCACGAGACCGCGCACGCCTTTGAGCGGGCGGGCGGACTTGCCCGCCGGGTGCACGTGCGGGCCCTCGCCGAGCGGCCAGCGATCGCCGACGACTGCCAGATCCTTTGCATCCCTGGCGGGTTTTCGTATGGAGACGATATCGCCAGCGGCCGCATCTTCGCGCTCGAACTCAAGACGCGGCTCGGCGACGCGCTCGTGAAGTTCCGCGACAAGGGCGGCTTGGTGCTCGGCATCTGCAACGGCTTCCAGGTGCTGCTGCAGACCGGCCTGCTGCTCGCCGATCCGACGACCGGGATGCCGGAGGCGGCGCTCGCCCACAACACCTCGGGGCGGTTCATCGACCGCTGGGTGCGGTTGTCGTGCAGCCCGAGCCCCTGCGTGTTTCTCAAGGGCCTCTCCGAACTGGAGTTGCCTGTGGCCCATGGCGAGGGCCGGTTCGTGCTCCGCGATCCAGCGCGGCTGGAGTCGCTCCGCGCGGCGGGCCAGGTGCCGCTCACGTACTCGGCCGACGACAGCGGTCGGCCAACGAACCCGAACGGCGCGCTGGGCGACGTGGCCGGCGCCTGCGACCCGACGGGCCGCGTCTTCGGACTGATGCCGCATCCCGAGCGGTTCATCGACGCCACGCAGCATCCCTCCTGGCAGGGCCGTCTCGACCCCGCCGCCCCGGGCGCCGGCCTCGTGCTCTTTATCAACGCCGTGAAGGCCACGGCGTAGGACGGGCCCGAGCGCGAAGCGAACCAGGAAGGCACACAAGTTGCCAACCTGTGCTACGAGG
>QWPO01000183.1 GCA_003669255.1 Planctomycetota bacterium
CAGGTTTTCAACCTGTGTGCCTTCCTGGCCTCTCCCCACGCCTCACGGCGTTGGGCTTGTACGGGCGGTTCAGAAAGCCGACCGGCCGTAAGGCCGCGGGCGACCTGCTCAGGACTCGGCATCTGGTGGTGGTTCTCCCCACGCCTTACGGCGTTGGGCTTGTACGGGCAGCGAGTGTCCGTCCGTGCAAGCCGACCGGCCGTGAGGCCGCGGGCGACCTGCGCGAGGGCTCAGATGCTTCCGACCGTCCGTCACGCCGCGCCTTAAAACGGCACGTCGTCCTGGGCGGCCTCGGCGAGGGCGTCGTTGGGATCCACGCCGCTGAACCCGCCGTGGTCTGGGCTCTTGCCCCCCGCGAGTTGCCGAAACGAGAGAGCCTCGGCGCTGAGGAAATACTTCGCCTCACTCGCCTCATCCCGCTGCCAGCGGCGGCCGCCGAGCCGGTAGGTCACCTCGATCTCGTCCCCCACGCTCAGGCCGTCCACCTCGTCGCAGGCGTCTTTCAGGAAATCGACCGGGATGTAGTTGGTGAACGTGCCCTTCGACTGCTCGAGCACCACCAACCGCTTCCGAAACCCCTTCTGCCCGAAGGTCTTGGTCTCCTCGATCAGGTGGACGACGCCGCGGACGGTTGGGTCTTTCATGACGATACCTGGGTTGAGCCTCGAAGCAGCGAAGCCGCCCAGTATACCCATGGGATGGGCCCCATCGCTCACGCGAGTGGGCTTCCTGAATCCGCCTCTCGTTCGTCGGTCCGAAAAATGCCCCGGCGTGGGCGGGCGAGGCGGATTGCCCGCCCACGCCATTGGGGCATCCTTCTGGACGATTACTCGGAGCGAGCCATCACGAAGCCGTGGTAGGCCTCGTTGCCGTGCTCGCCGATATCGAGGCCTTCGATCTCTTCCTGCGGCGAGACCCGCAGACCGACGACCGCCTTGATCAGCAGCCAGCAGATCGACGAGACCGGCACAACGTAGGCACCCACCAACAGCACGCCCACGATTTGGGCAATCAACTGCTTCGTGCCGCCGCCGAAGAACAGGCCGGCCGTGGGCCCGCCAGCGGCGGCCGTGCCGAACGGCGTGTTGAGCACCGTGCCGGAAAGGTCCGACGTGGTGAACAACCCGACGCACAGCACGCCGAAGGTGCCGCAGACGAGGTGAACGCTCGTGGCACCCACCGGGTCATCGATACGGATCCGGTCGAAGAACATGACTGAGAAGAGCACCAACACACCGGCGATCGCCCCGATCAGGAACGAGCAGGGCACGTTCGTGTAGGCCGCACTGGCCGTGATCGCGACGAGCCCGGCGAGGGCTCCGTTGAGCGTCATGCCAATGTCAGGCTTGCCGAGCACCAGCCAGGCGGTGAGTGTCGCAGTGAGCGTCGCAGCCGCCGCGGCCGCGTTGGTGTTCACGGCGACCATCGACGCGAGGGCACCACCGTCGCCCGCCACGCCCATCGTGCTGCCCGGGTTGAAGCCGAACCAGCCGAACCAGAGCACGAGCGTGCCGATGAAGGCGGCGGTCATGTTGTGTCCGGGGATGGCGTTGATCTTGCCGTTGGCCCCGTACTTGCCGATGCGCGGTCCGAGGATGAAGGCACCGGTGAGAGCGGCCCAGCCACCCACGGAGTGGACGGTGGCACAGCCGGCGAAGTCCCAGAAGTTCCACTCCTTGGCGAGGTAGCCGAAACCCCATATCCAGTGGCCGACCACTGGATAGATCACGATCGCCATCAGGAAGCAGAAGATGATGAACGAGTGGTACTTGATCCGCTCGGCCACTGCGCCCGACACGATCGTCGCGGCCGTTCCGGCGAACACGAGCTGGAAGAAGAACTTCGCGTAGAGCGGCACGTGCGTCCAACTGATCGAGCTGTAGACGCCCTTGTAGCGGTCGCCCATCATCGGGCTGTTGTCGTATTCCGGCGAAAAACCGCCGACCATCCAGGTGCCCGACTGGCCGATCCAGCCGCCGTCACCACTGCCGAACATCAGATCCCAGCCGAACAGCCAGAAGGCGACCGTGGTCGCCGCAAAGACCACGAAGTTCTTGGAGAGGATGTTGACGCAGTTCTTCGAACGGGCGAAGCCGGTTTCGACGCAGCCGAACCCGAGGTTCATGAAGAACACGAGCATGCCGCAGACGAGCACCCAGACCGTGTCAGCACCGGTCCAGAGCTTCTCGACCATCTGCTCCATCGACATCAGGTTTGGCTGGTAGGGTGCGGGCTCGCCTGCAGCCGTCGCAGCAGCAGCGTCGGCCGTTGCTGCTGCCTCTTGGGCAAAAGCGAGCGACGAGAAATCAACAGGACCAAACACCAGCGCGGCCAACACGGCCGACAAAGCCCACCAACGCGTCATGCGTGAACAAGTCATGGGATCCGCCTCATGATTTATTTGGAAGATGCCGTGGAAGGTTCCACGACTGCCGGTGGAGAAAAGCAAAATCCGTGCCAGAACCGTTGTCTCACGGGCGCGACGGGAGGGCAGTCTGCACTCGGCGGGCCTCCCGAAGCACCCTGTTTTCCAGGCTTGCCACGCGGTTGGCAGAGTCTGGGCCCGGCGTCGGAGTCCCCCAAATTCACACCGATGGAGCGCTGTTGGCCCCGGCCGGCCGCCCGGTTGTCGGGCAGTCGGTGATGCGAGAACGCGCAGTCGGCGGCCTCAGAATGTGACCACATGCCCTGAGGCGGGGGCGTCGTGCGGCAGCGGGGGGGCCGCTTGTCGGGCGATCTCTTCGTCGAGGAAATCGACCAGCCCGCCACGGTGTGGGATCCCTGCCGCGGTCAAAAAGTTTGCCAGCAGCCGGAAGCCGTGCCGCGTGAGGATCGACTCGGGGTGGAACTGAACGCCGTAGGCGCACCGGCGGTCATCGGCGATCGCCATGATCGTGCCTTCCTCATCGCGGGCCACGGCCACCAGGCCGTCGGGAAGCGACTCAGCCTCGACCACCAGCGAGTGGTAGCGGCACGCGGTCATCGGGCTCGGAATGCCGGCGAAGAGATTCACACCGTCGTGGTGCACCTGGCTGGTGCGGCCGTGCGTGGGCCGCGCCGCCCGCACGATCCGGCCCCCGCCCGCCGCGGCGAGCACCTGGTGGCCGAGGCAGACGCCGAACAGCGGCACGTGGCCGATGGCCAGCCGCACGAGGTCGAGCGAGCAGCCGGCCTCGGCTGGTGTGCACGGGCCTGGCGAGATCACGATCGCCGCCGGCTGCGCGGCGAGGATCGCCTCCGCTGCCGCCTCGTGGCTCGACACCACGGCCGTTTCGACACCGAGCAACTGGAAATGCCGGGCGAGGTTGAAGACGAAGCTGTCGCGGTTGTCGATGACGACGATCATGCCGTGCCTCCGCCGATGCCCAGGGCGTCGAGCACCCGCAGCATGCCCTCGGCCTTGGCGAGCGACTCGGCGTATTCGGCGGCCGGATCGCTCGCCGCCGTGATTCCGCCGCCGGCGGCGAAGGCGATCGAGCCGGGCGAGACGACGAGCGTGCGGATCAGGAGGTTGAAGTCGGCCGTGCCGTCGAAGCCGACGTAGCCGATCGAGCCGCAGTAGCAGCCGCGGCCCACTCGCTCGAGGTTCGAGATGATCTCGCAGGCGCGGTGCTTGGGCGCGCCCGAGATGCTCCCTCCCGGGATCGCGGCCTCGAGGGCATCGATCACGCCCAGGCCGCGGCGGAGCCGGCCCGACACCACCGACACCAGGTGCTGCACGTAGCGGTAGCGTTCGAGCCGGCAGAGAGCCTCCACGCAGACGCTCTCCGGCGTGCAGACCCGCGAGAGGTCGTTTCGCAGGAGGTCTACGATCATCACGTTCTCGGCCCGATCCTTCTCGCTCGCCTCCAGATCGGCCGAGGCATAGAGATCGGCCTCCGGGCTGGCGGTGACCCGCCGCGTGCCCTTGATGGGATGCGTGCGGACCACGCCCCGGGAGACCTGCAGAAACCGCTCAGGCGACATGCTGGCCACCTGCACGTCACCGGCATCGAGATAGCTGGCGAACGGCGCCGGATTCACCTCGCGGGCCCGCAGGTAGAGGCTCACGGCATCGAGGCTCGTGGCCACCTCGAACCGTTGGGCGAGATTGGCCTGGAAGATGTCGCCCGCGTGCACCAGTTCGATCCCCGCGCGGACCATGTCGAGATAGGCGTCGCGGGAGTGCGTGGAGCAGACCTGCGATCGGCCCGGCAGCGGGTAGGCGGCGTCGGCGGGGGCGGCCCGCGATGCGGTCGGCGCGATGGGCGCGGCTTGGCGGGGCTCGGCCAGAAACGCCGTGAGCCGCTCAGTCGCCCGTCGCGCCCGCTCCACCGGCCCCCGCGCGGGCACGCCCTGCGAGATGAACCAGCCGCGGCCGAGGTCGTGGTCGTAGGCGAAGACAACGTCGTAGACGTGAAGCGAGAGCACCGGATCCGGGCCGGCGGCGGGGGGCGGCTCGAGGCCCAGGCGGGCGAGACCGCAGTCGTACGACACGAGCCCCGCCACGCCTCCCTGGAACGGCGGCAGGGCCGGGATCGTGAGGCAGGCGAGGTCGGCGAGCACCTCGCGGATGACGGCAAACGTCGCCGCGATCTCCCGGCGGCACTCATCCCAGTCGCCGCCGCGGCGGACGAGCCAGGAGCGGATCGGGTCGGCAGCGACGAACGAGTGGCGGCCAAGCCGCACGGGCGGATCGTTGGCCGGGGCCGCCGCCGTGGTTGCTGCATCGGGCCGATCGACGACGGCGCTGTCGAAGAAGATCGCGTGCGGCAACTGGCTGGCGTGGCGGAAGACGTTCACCGGATCGACACCCGCCGTCGCCTCGGCGACGAGGCAGCCGGACGGCGTGATCCACGTGCGGGCGATCCACGGGTGATCGAGACGGACGGGGCGGACGGGCTCCACCGCATCAACGTGGCTGGGGACGGGATTCGTCATGACGCGGTCGTGGGCTCCGGCGGTGCGGGGCCATCGTCGCGGCGGCGCGAGGTTTCGGCCGCGCGGGCGGCGGCCCGCGACGGGCCGTGCCCGATCTCGTCCCGCGTGAGGTGGCCCCAGTCGAGCGGCTGGTCCTGCCGGTAGTCTTTGCCGAGTGTCAGCGCCGTGACGGCCTTCGCCATCTCGTAGCCAAGATAGAAGGCATGGCTGGGATCGACATCGTCGCGGCCCGCTTCGGCGAGTTGCCCGAAGAGCGCGAAGGGATCGGGCGACGCAAGGTGCAGCCCGGCACCGACGACGTGGACGGCGTCTCCCTCGGCAAAGATCCGAAAGTTGGGGTCGCGGATCGCCGCGGCAAGCCGATCGAGCGTTTCGCCGCCGTGCTCGTGCGGCTTGCCGCCGCGGAGCGTCACGAGCCGGGGTTCGACGTGCTTGGGAAGCGTGTGGTTGGTGACGGCGTGCCAGACGAGGGCCCTGGCCAGCGCGCATTCCCGCACGCTGCTCCGCGCCCAGTGGATCACCTCGGTCGTGAGCACCGAGCGGATGCCCACTTCCTGGCAGAACCCGAGGAGGAGCACGTTCACGCCGGCGGAATCGACATCGGTGAGTTCGGTGAGGTTGCCGATGCCCATCATGATTTCGGCGTCGGGATGCCGGCGGCGAACGTCGAGGTAGCGGCCGAGGCTCGCGGCGAATCCGAAGCCGATCGGTTCGAGCACCGGGTCAAGGCGGTGCTTCACGCCCGCCCTGGCGAGCGTCTCGATCGTCGCGTCAAACCCCTCCATGGTCGCGGGCACGTCGGGCACCACGACCACCTCGCAGCCCCAGTCGGCAGCAGCGGCGGCATTCGTCGAGTTCACCGAGAGCACGAGAGTGGCGCCGGCTTTCGTGGCCGTTGCGACCTCGACGGGGTCGAAGCTGTCGATCGAGACGCGGAAGCCCTCGGCCACGAGCATCCTCACGGCGTTGCCGACCCCGGCCCAGCGTTCGCCTGGGTCGCAGCCCACGTCGATGCGGTCGGCGCCGGCAGCTACAAGCCGCCGGGCCTCGGCGAGCAGGTCGGCCGCGGCGAGCCGCGGAGCATGGTTGATTTCGGCGATGATCTCGATGTCGTGCCGGCCGTAGCCCGAGAGGTCGCGAGACTTCTGCCCGAAAAACTCGTCGAGGGCCCGGAGGTCGTTGGGGCCGCGGTCGACCGGCACGGGCGTGACCTCGGCGAAGGCGTCGAGCGGTCCACGGCAGGCCCCGGGGATCTGCACTCGGGTGGTGCCGGGGGGCACATCGAGCCGTTTCGCGATCCAGGGCGTGGTCATCAGGGCGGCCACGGTGATCGGCATCGCCTGCACCGTCCAGTCGAATCCGGCCCGCGGCGCGAGCCGTTCGAGGACCTGCCGCAGCGAGTGCTCGGCGAGCCGGCCGGTGACGAAATGGATGCAGGGACGGTCGGCAGACAAGGACGGACTCGCAGGGCGACGGGCCCACGAGTTTATCATGAGGGCTCCCGTTTCCCGCCGAGTGCCGCCGTATCAGGGCCGCCGATGATCCTCGAAGGACTTGTGACCACGACCGCCGCCGACGGCCGGCTCCACGTTGCCGCGATGGGGCCCTGGATCGACCACGGCGAGCGGGCCGCCGGCCGGCTCACGCGGCTGGTGCTCAAGCCGTTTGCGACGAGCCAGACGGCCGTGAATCTGGCCCGCGAGCGGTGCGGTGTGTTTCACGTCAGCGACGACGTGCTGCTGCTGGCCCGGGTGGTGGCCGGTTGCCTCGAAGAGCCGCCGCCGTCGCTTCCCGCCAACGCCGTGACTGGCCGAATCCTGAGAGACGCCTGCCATGCCTGGGAGTTGGCCGTCGACGCGATCGACGACTCGCGGGAGCGGCTCGAGATCTCGGCGCGGGTGGTGGCCCAGCATGCCGTCCGGCCGTTCCTTGGGTTCAACCGTGCCGCCCATGCCGTGGTGGAGGCGGCCATCCTGGTGACGCGGGTCCACCTGCTCGGCCGCGACGAGACGCGGCGAAGGATCGAGGACTTGCGGGTCCTCGTCGACAAGACGGGCGGGCCGCGAGAGCAGGAGGCGTTCGCCCTCCTGGCGGCCGCGGCCGCTGGTTGAAGCGACCGCGTGCGGTTCGGCCGACCTTGGGTATGCTTGGCGGGATGTCCGCTCCATCCACGTCAGGCACGCCGCTGCCGCCCAAAGCCGTCGAGATTCGGGCGCCCGCGCGGCTTCACCTC
>QWPO01000193.1 GCA_003669255.1 Planctomycetota bacterium
CATCTCTCAGCCTACCGACTGCACACGCACTTCGAGGTGCTCAGCGGCAAGGCCGTGCGGATCGACGCCACGTCGGCGGCCCCCAAGGGCGACGCCGACGAGCGGGCCGTATTGCAACGGACGATCGAGGCCGACCGCTGCTACGTCCTCGATCGCGGCTACATCAGTTACCAGCTCTGGAACGCGATCAATGCCGCGGGGAGCAGTTACGTCTGCCGGTCGTCCGACAGGACGCTAGCCACTGTCACGCACGTCAACGACCTGACGGACGCCGACCGAGCCGCCAACGTGATCAGCGACGAGATCGTCGATCTGGGCTGGAAGGCGAAGCATCGCACGCGACCGGATCATTCCGTGCGGCTGGTCTGTGTCGCGGTGAAGCCGCATGAGAGCTCCCGAGGAACGCTGGGGCCGCACTGCGACGGGGTGCTCCGATTGGTTACGAATCGGCTCGACCTCCCGGCCGAACTCATCGCGGAGATGTATCGGCTGCGGTGGGTGATCGAGATGTTCTTCCGCACGTTCAAGCAGCTCCTCGGCTGCGGGCACCTGTTCTCCGACAAGCACAACGGTGTGGAGATCCAGGCGTACTGCGCCATGATCGTCTGCATGCTGATCCTGATCTACACGGGCGAGAAGCCGAACAGGGCGATGTATCAGATGGTCTGGTACTACCTCATCGGCTTGGCCAGCCTCAAGGAACTCGAGGCCTTCATTCGAACACGACGATAGCCCGCGTTGGCGAAGCCACGGCCCTAGCGGCACGCGGGGTTCGCTGCTGCGCAGTTGAGGCGAGAACTCAGCGAGGGGCTGCCCATGCCCTCGAGCGGGCTATGGGAGCAAGCGCAGCCAGGATGGCGAAGCGCAGCGGACATGCAGTGAGTCGAGGCCTGGAGGGCCGAGACGAACGTCCAGCGAGAGGGCGTGGGTAGCCCCGAGCCGCCGCGATGGACAGACACAGGTTGAAAACCTGTGCTACGGGGGAGCCCCGAGCCAGGTCAGATGCGGGGAGACCGGTCCTGTAACTGCCGTGCCGAACAGGATTGGCATCCTGCCTACGCTTGCTCCCATAGCCCGGCTCTCGGGGCACGGGCAGCCCCTCGCATGCACCGCTGATGCGTTCGCGCTACTTCGGCGACACGCGGTCGAGCAGCGCCGCCAGACCCTCCATCACTTCGCCACGGGTCGCGGCGGCGTCGGCGCCGGCGGCGACCGCTGCCTCGAGCCACTCCTTCCAGACGTGCGGCCCGAATGCCACAACCTTCCCGGCGGCACCGGCCGCCTCTCGGCCGCGGGCGATCGCGGCGGTCGGATCAGGGCACGACTGAACGTCGATCAGCACGACGTCGTAGGGGGCATCGGCCGGCGCCACGGCGACCGACGCCCGCACGTCGAGCGCGTCACCGAGGCCACGGGCCACGCCCGCGAGGCGGCTCGACGCCATCAGGTCGCTCGACACCAGGAGAATCCGGCGGGGTTTCATCGCGTCCCTCACACTGCCTCGGGACCACGGACCGTCCGGTACACCTGCACGGCGTCGTGCATCGGCAGCACGAACACCCGGCTGGTTGCATCGCCCCCCGCCGCCAGCACCCCCGAGATCGCCGCCAAGGTGCGGTCGAGGAAGTCGTCGTTGACGGCGATCTCAAGCATCGTCTGCTGCGCGAGTGGTTCCGGCGTCGTCAGGTCGTAGCCGTGCGCGTCGCAGACCGTCATCCTGGTCACCTGCACCGCGTCGAGCGCCTGGCGGACGCTCTCCACCTCGGCCGGCTTGATCACTGCGACGACAAGACGCATGCGGCCTCCTGGCGACCGGGTCAGGGACGAGGCATCACGACGCTCGCGTCGAGCGCCTTGGTGATCCGGGCGTCGAGATCGATGAGATGGGCTCGCGAGTACTCGTCGAGCTTCACGTCGCCCTTCGCGAGCAGGCCCTTGATCGAGGCCGACAGGTCGCGCAGTCGGGCCGCCGCGATCGCCTGGGCGTCGGCCGAGGCGGCGGTGCCGAGCACGATCCCGCAGAGCCGGGAGACATAGGCACGCTGGAGTCCGCGACGGAGGCTCGAGATGGCCGGCTTGCGGATGGTGTAGTCGCCTGGGCCCGTCGCCTCCACCTCGGCCATCACCGCCTTCGAGAGCCGCTGGAGGAGTTCCGCCACCGTGAAGGCGTCCTGGTTGGCGGCAACCCTCAGTTCGCTGTCGCTGATCCGGTCCAGGGTGAGGGGGTCGAGCAACCTGCCGAGCACGCGGTCCTGCCACATCAGCACCGCGTCGTGCACGGGATAATCCTCACGGTCTACCTCGGGGCTGCCCCAGTGAGACCACTTCGTGGCCACGAGCTGGTTGAGGAGCTCCGGTGGGAACGCGAACGGCTCGGCGGCGAACATCTGCTTTTCGAGCAGGTCGAGCGCCTCCCGCTGCTTCGCCGCGTCGACCACGGCGAACGGCGGCGTGGCGTTGGGATCGCCCTTGTGGCTCCGCGACGTGGCCACACCGCCGACCAGCCGCGAGGCGAAGGCCATCGCCTGGCCGTGCGCCGAGAGGAGCACGCCAAACGCCTGCCGTACCCGCTCGTAGCCGGGCGAGTCGCCATCGGCCTGCTTGGTGGTGAGTCGCTCGGCGATCTGGGGCATCAGCTGTGCGACGAGTTCGGCCCGCGTGCGGGCGAACTCGACCGGGTCGCTGCCGAGGTCGAAACGGTTCGAGAATGGATCGGGATCACCCGCCTCGGTGTCTTCGTCGGTGGCGTAGGCGAGCGCGGGCTCACCGCTCCGCGTGGCGATCTTCCCGAGTTCGCCACGTTCCGCCTCGGGCGAACCGCCGGGCAGCGGCTTGTAGCCATACTCGATCGCCCAGACGTCGTAGGGGCCGAGGTGCGCGGCGTAATACTCACCCTGCGTCTTGCCCTTTGGCATGATGTTCGCGGGCAGATAATCCATCACGCTCGTGCTGCCGCCCGACTGCGAGGTCTTCGCGACGTCATTCATGTCGGCCAGTGAGCGGAATGCCGAGCCCTTGAAGTTGTGCCGCAGGCCAAGGGTGTGGCCCACCTCGTGCATGGCGACCAGCTTCAGGCCCTGGGTGACGAGCTTGTCTTTCTCCTGCTCGGTGAGCCCCCCGCCGGCGCTCACCGCCAGCGCGGTGGCGGCCAGCGCGGTCTCGCGGGCATGGCCGTCGAAGAGCTGGCAGCTGCAGGCGGCCGGGCCGATGCCGGCGCGGCCTGACGGCGCGCCGCCAGTGAGCTGGGCGACCGACTCAGGCGTGAACGTTTCGTACTGCTGCCGCCAGAACTGGAGGAAGTCGCCGTCGAAGATGATGTCGGCGTCGAGGATCTGGCCGGTCCGCGGATTCACCCGCGACGGCCCCATGGCAAAGCTCTGTCCGGCGGTGATCCAGCGAAAGGTGTTGTAGTTGACGTCCTCGGGATCCCAGTCAGCGGCATCGGGCTGCTGGCGAACCTCGATCGCGGTTGCAAATCCGGCCTTCTCGAACGCCTCGTTCCAGGCCTCGATCCCCTCGCGGATCGGCTGCCGGTGGCGGAAGGGCACCGTCCGCTCGATCCAAAACACGATCGGCTTCTTCGGCGGGGAGACGGCGGCCGACGGATCAGCCTTGTCGAGCTGCCAGCGGTTGATGTAGCGGACGAAGCGGTCTTCGTCGACCTGCTGGGAGAAGTCCTTGAGGGCCGTGACGAAGTAGCCCACGCGGTCATCGGCGAGTCGCGGCTTGTAGGAGTTTTGCGGGAGGAGGCTGACCGAGTAGTGGATGTTGACCGTGGCGCCGCGGGAGTCGGGCACGGTGTCGAACTCGGCGGTGCCCCCGGAGCCGTAGGTGGCTGCGACCTGAAGTTCGATGTTGTCGGGAAAGCCCTTCGCGCTCGCCCACGTCGAGCGGTCGGCGGCGAACGAAAAGCCCGGCAGCGACCGCGAGATCTGTGGCAGGTCGCTGAAGAAGATTTTGGCGAGGTCGATCAGATGGCCGCCGGCGGGGCCGGTGGTGATGATCGGCACGCTGAACAGCACGCTGTCGGTGTAGGCAAGACCGACAGCCTTCTCTTCCGGACTCCCCTTGTCGGCGAAGAAGCGGACGTTCTTCCGGATAACATGGATGGTGTCGTCCACCTTGCGAAGGGTCCAGATCCAGTCGTCGCCTGAGCCGACGCTCATGCCGCCGAGGATCGAGCGGTCGCCAATACCCCGCGCGATCGAGATCAGCACGAAGAGTTCCTTGCCGAGCAGCGCCTCCGGCACCTCGGCGTAGACCTTGTCATCCTTCCGCCAGAGCGGGATCAGGCCGTCCGTTTTTCGGGCGTCCTTGAAGGCGACGGCAAACGTGGGCTTGGCGGGTTTGTCGGACGGCTGTGGAGCCGGCGTGGCGGGGGCCGCCGAGGTGGCCGGAGGCGTCGCGGGGGCGGGCGTGTCAGCCTTGGTCGGCTCGGGCTTGCCGGCTTCTTGGCCGCGTGCCGTGCCCTCGATCATTCCGCAGGCGACCGTGACCGCGACGCACGCGACCCCGAGCCAGCTCGTGCATGACCGGCGCACCAGTGCGTCACCCACCGCCATGAGAAACCTCCACAAAAGTCCAAAAACCGTCGACGACCAGGGTTGCCGAAGCGTAGCATCGCTGTGTTAGGCGGACCAATTCCCGGTATGGCGGCAACGCGATGCTGCTTTCCCAAGTCAACGACGGCGGTCTCCGGTCGGCTTGCACAGCCTGGCTGGGCGACCGTGACGCCGTGGTCGAGTGGATTGCGAGTGACGCCTTCAGTGGATCCACGATCGTCCGCGTGTGCTGCGGTGATCCTGAAGGCGACCTCGTGCTCAAGTCGTTCCCGGCGTCGGCACGGCCACGGATCGCGTGGGTGCATCAGTTGATGACCCGCCTCCGGGCGGCAGGGTGCATCGAGGTGCCCGCGGTGGTGGCTGGCCGATCCGGCGGCACTGTTGTCGAGGATGGTGACGGACAGGTGTGGGAGGCGGTGCGCTTCGTGTCTGGCGTGGCGTTCGACGAGCCTTCGGTCGATCAGGCACGAGCGGCGGCTGCCACAGTCGCGCGGCTTCACCTCGCTGCGGCCGGCTGGCCGGCGGCCCCGCCGAGAGTCGGCGTGCCGCCGGCGGTGACGCGGCGGATCGAGCAGGCAGAGCGGATGCTCTCGGAGCCGTGGCAGCGCGTCCTCACGCCGGGCGGCGTGGTCACGTCGCTTGGCGATGCCGTGGCGGCTCGCGTCGTCCAGGCGACGGCGATTGCCCGGCAGACTGGGCTCGAGGGGGCGTTGCAGCGCGTGGTGGCCGAGCGGGCGCCGCCCGGAATGCTGCAGGCAGTGGTTCGTGACATCTGGTCGAGCCACGTGCTCTTTGCCGCCGACGAGCCGACGCGGGTGGCCGGCATCGTCGACTTCCATGCGGCGGCGGTCGACTCGCCGGCGACGGATCTGGCGAGGTTGCTCGGAAGTTGGTGTCGCGGGCGAGCGATTCCGCTGGGCGACGAGTGCCGCGAAGCCCTTTCAGCCTACGAGTCGATCCGGCAACTCACCGCCGAGGAGCGGCGGCTCGTCCCCTGGCTCGATGCCACCGCCACCATCTTCGGGCTGGACAACTGGTTTCGCTGGATCCTCGTGGAAGGTAGGCGGTTTGAGTGTTCTGCGAGGGTTTTAGAGCGGGTCGATCAGCTCGTCGGAAGGCTGCCTGACGCGGTGGTCTGGCTCGGGGGCCGGCGGTGCCCAGTTTGACCTTCGAAAAGTGCAGTTTGTAGACTTTTCTCGTCGAAAACACCCACGGATTGGGTTGTCCAGTTGCGGGAGTCGTTGCCGGCCCCCGCCTCTCCCTCCTCCCCGACGGATCGCATGCCTTTCCACGCTCGCATCTTGGTCCGGGGAGCCGTTGTGCTGCTCGGTGCCCTTGCCGTTGCCTCAGCCGCCCTTGTTGGGGCCGGTGACCTCGCCGGCCCGCTCGGGTCCCCGCAGCCGTTGGCAGCGAACCCGCTGGCAGACGTGACCGCGGCCCTCGGGGAGCCGGTTGCGATTTCGGCGACCATCGAACCAGGACACAACGGCACACCCGACGTGGTGGCCGTTACCGCGACCCTGGACGAGGGCTGGCATCTCTATGCCATCAGCCAGAAGCCCGGCGGCCCCATCGCCACCCGCATCAAACTCGCCGACGACTCGCCCCGCGCGGCGGCCGCCGGCTTTGCCCCTGATTCGGAGCCACACAAGCGGACGGTCGACGACGTTCCCGCGTGGAAGGGCCTCGTGATCGAGGAGCATTCGGGCAAGGTCACGTGGCGAGCGCCGCTGCAGCCTGGCTCCGGCGATGTTCGTGGGTCGGTGAGCCTCCAACTCTGCCAGGACACCACGTGCCTGCCCCCGCAGACGATGCCGTTTACGGCCGTTTCCGGCGCGACCCCTGGCGGTGGCTCTGCTGCGGCGAGCCTGGACTTCGTGGAGCATGTGCCCGAACGTACGCACGCGAAGATCCGGGCGGCGGTGAGAGCGGCAGCAGACGGATCGTTGCCTGTGGTCGTGGAGTTGGTGCCGGACGACGGCTGGCACCTCTACCGGCCCGCCGACACGGCCAAGAGTGCTGTGGGGCAGGGAAAGCCAACGATCGTCTCGTCGGGCACGACCGCCGACTCCGCGGTCGCACGCGCCAGCGTGATGAAGGCCACTCCGACCACGCACGCCGACCTCGTGGAGGCCGGGGCGGTTGACGGCCCGATCACGTTCGAGATCGTGCTCTCGCGGCCAGCCGACGCCACCGGGCCGCTGGAGGCGGTGATCGGGTTTCAAACCTGTAGCGATCAGACCTGCGATCCGCCGACGGCCGTCCGCTTGACGGTCTCGCCGCCTGCCGCCGGTCGATCGGGCGGGAGCGTCGAGTTTGCCGGGGCAAAGTACGCGGAGGCCGCCAAGGGTGTGCAGCCGTTGGTGTCGGCAGCGGCCGCATCGCCAGCGTCACCGCCGGTGGTCGCCGCTGCCACCACTCCAGGCGTACCTGCGATGGGGGCGGCTCCCGCGACGGCCTCGATGCCCGCGGTTGCCCCCGCGCCGGCCGCGTCGATTTCGCTGCCCTTGGCGCTTCTGATGGGCCTCGCCGGCGGCCTGCTCCTCAACCTCATGCCCTGCGTTCTGCCGGTGCTCGGA
>QWPO01000189.1 GCA_003669255.1 Planctomycetota bacterium
GCCCGCAAGCGTTGCCCTTCCTGACGGGTCTCGTGGACCGCTACGTCGACGCCGGGGTGAAACTGCACGGGCTCTACAGCGACGAGATGCACATCCAGCAGGACTGGCATTACTTCTCCCACCACGACCACGGCGAGTTCGCGGTGCGCTACGTGACGCCCGCGCTCGGCGCACGCTTCGCGGAGCTCTACGGCGAGCAGTATCGCGACTTCGCCAAGTGGCTCGTCTATTTCACCTACGGCCAGGAAGACTTCGTCGGCGATCTGGGGGCGACGGCCGGCGCGGGACACGTGTGGGGGGAAACGCCGGAGGCCGTGGCCGACACGGCGCTCTTCCGCGCCCGCTACTACCGGCTTCTGCAAGACACCGTGGTCGACCTGTTCACTGAAGCGAAGCACCACGCGGAGGCCCGCGTCGGGCACCGGCTCGAGGCCCGGGCCCATGCCACCTGGGCGCAGAGCCCCACCATCGACCGCTGGGACACACTGGGCGAGCCCCCCCAGCGGCACCAATACGAATACACGTCGAACTTCGTCTGGTCGAACACGGTGCAGCAGGCCGCCTCCGCCTGCTCCGACTATTTCAAATGGGGCGACTACCTCACGGGCAACGGCAACGACCACGCCGAGGGAGGCTGGCTCGATCGCAACTACTACGGCCTTGCGCTCGCCTGCAGCCTCGGGATCATCAACGAACTGCCCTACGCATACGGCGCGCACTGGGGCATGCCCGGGGAACTCCACCGCCGACGCCAGGCAGTGGCCGACGCCTACGGCGTGGGCAGCTCCACCGTGCATGGCCTCGTGCAGAACATGCAGCACCGCGACGTCGACGTGCTGATGCTCTACCCGCTGAACCTCGTCGCCAGCGAGGAGCGGTTTGGCAGTTGGATGACGCAATACGGGTACGCCAACCTGATCACGCAGGAGAAGCTCGCGGCACTCGGCGAAGTGCGCGACGGGGCGATCCACCTCGCCGGGCGGAAGTTCACCACGCTGGCTGCGCTCTTCGAGCCGTTTCCCAGCGAACGGCTCCTGGCGATGATGCGGGACCTCGTCGCACAGGGCGGGAGGGTGGTGTGGTCGGGGCCGCCGCCCGTGCGCACCTGGGAGGGGGGCGATGCCCGAGGCCCGTGGCAGGATCTCATGGGGGCCGACTTCAACCCCCGGATCGATGGTGGCCTCGTCGCGCCCGGAAAAACGGTTGCCTTCGAGGGCGTGCTTGGAAACGTCCCGCCGCAGGCCGTGCTCACGCATTTCCTCGTGGACCGCGTGCACCCGCTCGTGCCGCGGGCGGAGAGCGCCGTGGCGGCGCGGCTCTTGAACGACGTGGTGGGCGTGCACCGCACGCACCCCGGTGACGGCCAGACGCTCGCCCTGGGCATGCGGCCGCGCGATGATCAGTCGGCGAGCCTGGGGCAGGATGTCGCCACCTGGTTCCACGTGTTGCGGTCCCTCGGGGCCTACTCGCCTACCAACGCCTTCCCGGACCACAACGACCAGACGGAACATCTCTCCCGCACCGGGCCCCACCTGGCCTGCCGCTTTCCCAACGGTGCGATCTCGATCGCGCCGCACCTGCGCAACGTGGTCGAAGACTGGCCTGGCGGGTTTGCCCGCAACGCAGCCGAAGACCAGGCCTATCTCGCCCGCGTGCCCCCGCCGAGCGAGCGGCTCGAACTCGCCGACTTCCGCGTGAATGGCCGTCGCGTGACCTATGCCGGCGACGGCACCGTCAGCTTCCGCACTGCCGCCGACGGAATGCTCGAGTCTTTCGCGGGGCGCAACACCGCCGGCATCACGATCGAAGGCGTCGAGACCCGCCTGGCCGACCAGCCGCTCGCGCAACTCGCCTTCGGGCCGGTGCCTGGGGATCGCAGGGTCGAGGGAGGCGCGCTGTTCCTGATCCTGGCGCAGGGCGCGGGCACCGTCCGCGTGCCCACCGCGGGGCTGCCGCCAAGGGCAACGCTGTGGACGGAAGGGCCAAAGCCCGGCAGCCGCGGCACCGCGGTCGCATCGCGCCGCGAAGGGGAGACCCTCGTCTTCGAGGCCGGGGACACGCAGGGACGGCTGGTCTACGTCGTAGCGGAGCCGTGACCCCACGCCGAGAACCCTCATCCCCTTCGGCGGGTGCCCCCCACCCGTGCCGCCCCTAAACTATTCCATACTCACGACTTATGTCGCTGGCACGATTGCTGCGTTGCAGCCAAATCTCGTAAAAACCCGATGAAATATGAGGTGCGATGTACAGTTAAACTTGGTCTCGGGAGTTCCGGAGAAAAAGACCGATGGCACGTTTCTCGAACGGTGTCGATCGCCGCGGCTTTCTGACCGTCGGCGCCCTTGGTGGCTTGGGCCTCACGCTCGGCGACTTCTTTCGGATGGAGGCAGCCCGGGCCGATGCCGGCCAGCCGGCCAAGGAAGGCGTCGCCAAGTCGGTCATCTACATCTACCTGCCCGGCGGCTACGCCCACCAGGAAACGTTCGACCCCAAGCCCTACGCGCCGGTCGAATACCGCGGCCCCCTGGGCAGCATCGACACGGTTTTGCCCGGCGTACGATTTGGTGAACTGCTCCCGCACACGGCCAAGATCGCCGACAAACTCGCGATCTGCCGCTCGATGACCCACGGCGAGGCGGCTCACGAGCGCGGCACTCACAACATGTTCACGGGCTATCGACCGAGCCCGGCGCTTCAGTATCCGAGCATCGGCTCTGTGATCTCCCACGAATTCGGACCGCGCGAAAATCTCCCCGCCTACGTCTGCATCCCGAGCGTCCCCAACGAGTTCGCGGGCTCGGGCTACCTGTCGAGTGCCTACTCCGGATTCAGCCTCGGCGCCGATCCGGCCGATCCCAAGTTTCAGGTCCGCGACCTCAACCTGCCGGCTGGCATCGACGTGGCCCGGTTTGACAAGCGGCGGCGGATGCTCGACGTCGTCAACGACCACTTTCGGCAGAAGGAGAAGGGCGACTCGCTCGACGCCCTCGACACCTTCTATCAGCGGGCCTACGGACTGATCAGTTCCGCCAAGGCGCAGGAAGCGTTCGACATGGCGAAGGAGCCCGACGCCATCAAGGATGAATACGGTCGCAATCCCGCCGGCATGCGGATGCTGCTCGCGCGGCGGCTCGTCGAGTCGGGCGTGCGGTTCGTCACGCTCACCTACGGCAGTTGGGACCACCACGACGCCATCGAGACGAACATGCGCACCAACGCGGCTCCCTTCGATCAGGGGTTCGCCACGCTCATCCGCGACCTCGACCGCCGCGGCCTGCTCGCCTCGACGCTCGTCTGCGTGGGCACCGAATTTGGCCGCACGCCGAAGATCAATCCCACCGCGGGCCGTGACCATTGGCCGAAGGTGTTTTCGATCGTGATGGCGGGCGGCGGCATCAAGGCCGGCATCGTGCATGGCTCGAGTAACGCGACGGCCAGCGAGCCCGAGGACAATCCGCTCTCCGTCGAGGACTGGGCCACGACGATCTACGACCGGCTCGGCATCGACGCCCGTAAGGAGTTGATGTCTCCGGGAGCCCGCCCCGTCGAGATCGTCGACGGCGGGAAGGTGTGCGGGCCGTTGATCACCTGACCAGCCGCTCTCCTTGCCCCCGGCATGCCGGAGCATCCGATGACTTCACGACGCCTGCGATTGTTGACGCTCGGAGCGTTCGTGGGGGCGGCGCTGCAGGCTCTGCCCGCGGCCGCCTCGTTTCCACAACTCTCGCTCATCCTGCCCCGCGGGGTCCAGCGCGGCGGTGATCGCGAGTTCACGTTCACGGGTGCCCGGCTTGGAGACGCGGAGGAGATCCTCTTCCACTCGGCGGATGGCCTCGCCGTGAAATCGCTGACACCGGTCGATGCCAACTCGTTCAAGGCCGTCGTGCATGTGCCCGAAGGCTGCCCGCTCGGCGAGCAACTCGTTCACGTGCGAGCGAAGTCAGGGATCACCGAATATCGCTCGTTTTGGGTCGGTGCACTGCCGATCACGGATGAAGTCGAGCCGAACGGCTCGCTGGAGCAGGCGCAGGCGGTGCCGCTCAACACGACGGTGCACGGGATCGCCGAAACCGAAGACCTCGACAGCTTCGCCGTCGAACTCAAGCAGGGGCAGCGGCTGTCGGTCGAGGCCGAAGGCCTGCGGCTGGGTAGCCACCGCTTCGATCCCTTCATCGCGATCGTCGATACGAAACGGTTTCAACTCGCGGCCGCCGATGACTCGCCCGCCACGCTCCAGGACGGCATCCTCTCGCTGGTCGCACCCGCCGACGGCCGCTACGTCGTGCAGATTCGGGAGGCGTCGTACGCGGGCGACAAGGATTCGCGGTATCGGCTGCACATCGGCACGTTTCCGCGGCCCACCGCCGTCTCTCCGGCCGGCGGCAAGGCCGGCGAGAAGCTGAAAGTGACGTTCCTCGGTGATGCCGCAGGGCCAATCGAGCGTGAGATCGACGTGCCCCCCGGGCCGGTCGGCGGCGTCCACCCGCTGTTCGCCACCGACGACGGCGGCATCTGCCCCTCGGCGCTACCGTTTCGGATTTCGGGCTTTGGCAACACGCTCGAGCAGGAGCCCAACGACGAGATCAAGACGGCCACCGCCGGCGACGCAGCGCTGGCGTTCAACGGCACCATCGGCCACCCCGGCGACGTCGACCACTTCCGGTTCGGTGTGAAGAAGGGCCAGTCGTTCCAGGTGAAGCGCCATGCCCGCGGCCTACGCTCGGGGCTCGATTCGGTGATCCACGTCCTGAACGCCGACGGCAAGAACGTGGGCGGCAACGACGACGCGCAGGGCCCCGACTCGGTCTACACGTTCGACGTCCCGGAGGACGGCGAATACATCCTGCAAGTCAAGGATCATCTTGGCCGCGGCCAGCCCGACTTCACCTATCGCATCGAGTTCGAGCCGGCGCAGCCGGCCCTTTCCCTCTCGATCCCCCGCATCGACCGCTATTCGCAGACGCGACAGACCGTGTTCGTGCCACGTGGCAACCGCTACGCCGTGCTCGTGAACGCGGCGCGCAAAAACTTCGACGGCGACCTCGTGCTCGACGGCGGCCAGTTGCCCGCCGGAATCTCGATGACGGCGCCCGTGATGAAGGCCGGGCAGACGCAGGTGCCCGTCGTCTTCGAGGCGGCTGCCGACGCGCCGCTTGCCGGAAAAATGATCACGCTCGAGGCGAAGCAGGTCACGGAGCAGGATCCCGAGGGCAAGGCGGGGGTCCGCGGACGCTTTGAGAACGAAGCCGACTTCGTGCTCGGCGACCCGAACAACGCCGTCCATTACAGCGGCCACGCCGAGAAACTTGCCGTGGCGGTGATCGACGCGGTGCCGTTTCATGTCGAGATCGCCCCCCCACAGGCTCCGCTCCTGAAAAATGGCGCGCTCGATCTGAAGGTGATCGTGCGGCGCGGAGCGGGATTCACGCAGCCCGTCACGGTTGAGTTGCCGTTTCGTCCGCCCGGAGTCGGCGCGGCACCGTCGATCACGATTCCGGCCGACGCGTGGGAGGGCATCTACCAGATCAACGCCGACGGGAAGGCGGCGGTGGGCGCCTGGCAGGTCTATTGCATCGCCGCAGCCGACGTGGGCGGCACGGCGTGGGTGGCGTCCCCACTGACGCCGCTCGAAGTGGCCGAACCGTTCACCACGGCGACGCTCGCGCGGGCCTCCTGCGAGCAGGGCAAGCCGGCCCAGATCGCCTGCACGCTCGCGCAGGTGAGGCCGTTCGAGGGCGAGGCGATCGCGCGGCTCCACGGCCTGCCGCCGGAAGCGACCGCTCCGGAACTCAAATTCACGAAAGACACAAAAGATATTGTGTTTGAGGTGGCCACGACCGCCAAGAGCCCGGCGGGCAACCACAAGTCGGTGTTCGTGGAGTTGCTGACGCCCGTCAACGGCGCGCAGACGCGGATGTCGGGCGGCGCCACCGAACTGCAGATCGCACAGCCTGCTCCGGCCGCCCCCGCGGCTCCGGCCGAGGCCGCGGCACCGCCTCCGCCAGCGCCGCCCGCGGCCAAGCCGCTGACGCGGCTGGAAAAACTCCGCCAGCAGGCCGGCGGCACGAAGTAGGGTTGGGAGGCAACACCATGAAACCTTTGCAACACCGCTTTCCGCAGCAGTCGCTCGTTACCGTCGCGCTGCTCCTCGCGCTGCTCGGCCACCGCGCCGCGCCTGCGTCCGAGGACCCTGGCCCGAGCTTCCGGCTCGACGTGATGCCGATCCTCATGCGGAGTGGCTGCAACACGGGCAGCTGCCACGGCGCCGCCCGCGGCAAGGACGGCTTTCGGCTCTCGCTCTTCGGGTTCGATCCTGAGGCCGATTACCAGAGGATCACTCGCGAGATCAGCGGCCGGCGCATCAACCTCGCCCTCACTGCCGAGAGCTTTCTGCTCACGAAGGCGACCAATGCCGTGCCGCATGGGGGCGGCGCGCGGATCAAGCCCGGAGACGAGTACTACAACACGCTCAAGCGCTGGCTCGACACCGGCGCGAAAAATGATCCCGGCCCCGTGCCGGCCGTCGTCGCCGTGGTGCTCGATCCACCCGAAGGCGTGCTCGACGGCGCGGGCGCGACCCAGCAGCTCTCCCTGCGGGCGAAGTATGCCGATGGCAGCGAGCGCGACGTGACGTCCCTCGCCGTGTTTCTCACGAACAACGACAATGCGGCCAAGGTCGACGCCACCGGCCTCGTCACCGCCGGCAACCGCGGCGAGGCGTTCGTGATGGCCCGGTTCGAGACCCACACTGTCGGCTCCCACTTCATCACGCTGCCCAAGGGCCTCGCCTTCCAGTGGGCGAACCCGCCCGCGGCCAACGTGATCGACGAGCTCATCCACGCCAAGCTGCAGAAACTGCGGATCAACCCGTCGGCCATCTGCACCGACGAGGAGTTCCTCCGCCGGGCGAGCCTCGACATCTGCGGTGTGCTCCCCACCTCCGATGAATACCGTTCCTTCATGACGAGCGCCGACCCCCAGAAGCGGGCTGCGCTCGTCGACCAGCTCCTCGTGCGCAAGGAGTTCGTCGACCTCTGGGTGATGAAATGGTCGGAACTGATGATGATCCGCACGGTGCCCAACGAGGTCAGCTACAAGGCGATGCTCCTCTACTA
>QWPO01000142.1 GCA_003669255.1 Planctomycetota bacterium
AAGCGCAGCCAGGATGGCGAAGCGCAGCGGACATGCAGTGAGTGTCGGGCAGGATGCCCGACGCGAACGTCTGGCGACGGGCATGGGTAGCCCCGAGCGCAATGGGAACCGAGACAAGCTCACAGGTTGACAACCTGTGCTACGGGGGACTGCGAGGGGCTGCCCGTGCCCGGGAGCCGGGCTATGGAAGCAAGCGCAGCCAGGATGGCGAAGCGCAGCGGACATGCAGTGAGTGTCGGGCAGGATGCCCGACGCGAACGTCCGGCGACGGGGCATGGGCAGGCCCGAGCCTGCGTACGAACCGTAAAGTCACACAGGTTGACAACCTGTGCTACGGGAGACCTGTGCTACGGGAGACTGCGTGAAGACCCACAGGTTGACAACCTGTGCTACGGGGAGACGTGTGCTACGGGGAGGCGTGCCCCCTCTTACGTGAGCGGCACTTCCAGCCCGTCAACCGCCAACTCCATGCCCGGCGGAAACGTTGCCGCCACCTCGGCGTGCCGAATGTCGTGGGCCATGTGGACGAAGAGCGTCCGCCTCGCCCCCACCCGGGCAGCCACCGCCAACGCCTCGTCGATGTTGAAGTGCGTCGGATGCCGATTGGCCCGCAGGCAGTCGAGCACGAGGACATCGAGGCCTTCCAGCAGCGGCCAACTCTCATCCGGAATGCCGTTGGTGTCGGTGCAGTAGGCGACGTTGCCGATGCGGAAGCCGAGCACGTCGAACACCCCATGCCGCAGCCGCAGTGGCGTGATGCGGGCACCCAAGAGTTGGAACGGGGCTGGCGTGATCCGCTCGAGTGTGACCTTGGGCACGCCGCCGCCAAGGGGCGGCCCGGGGGCGAACGCATAGTCGAAGGCCTTGCGGATGCGGTTTTCGACCCGCTCTTCGCAGTAAAGCGGAATCGACCGACCGGTTGCGAAGCAGAGCGGTCGCAGGTCGTCGAGGCCGTAGACGTGATCAACGTGGTCGTGCGTGTAGAGTACGGCATCCACCCGTCCAATCCGTTCTCGCAGCAGCTGGTTTCGGAGGTCGGGCGTGGTGTCGATCAGGAGGTGCCCCTCGGGAAGCCCAAGGAGGACGCTCGTCCGGGTTCGCACGTCCCGCGGATCGCCGCTGGTGCACGTCTCGCAGCCGCAGCCGACGAGCGGCACTCCGGTGCTCGTGCCGGTGCCGAGGAAGAGCAGCCGACCGGTCACGTCGCGACCAACGCCGAGTGGCGGCCTGGTGGACTCGGAATGCTGGATCTCAGGGGACGACATGAGGCGAATGAGCGGGGGCGGCGGCCGATGCGGAGGCTTCGCGACTGAACTGGATTAGAACGTCGCGGCGTCGATCACGAAACGATACTTCACGTCGCCCTTGATCGTCCGCTCGTAGGCCTCGTTGATCTTTGCCGCCGGGATCAGTTCGATGTCGCAGTAGATCTTCTTGCGAAAACAGTAATCGAGCATTTCCTGCGTCTCCTTCACTCCGCCGATCAGAGATCCGGTGAGCCGCTTGCGACCCATGATGAGCGAGGAAGCGATCACTTCACTCGCATCAGGCGAGGCACCAACGAGGACCATGGTGGCGTCATTTTTGAGGGCCATGAGATACGGCGTGAAGTCGTGCTTCGCCGACACGGTGTCGAGCACGAAATCGAGGGTGTTCGCCAGCGGCCCAAAATTCTCCGGTTTCGTGCTGAGCACGAAGTCGTTGGCCCCGAGTTTCCGGGCGTCTCGCTCTTTGCCGGGAGACGTGCTGAACACCGTCACGTGTGCGCCCATCGCCCGCGCCAACTTCACCGCCATGTGGCCCAGCCCACCAAGCCCAACCACGCCGACGCGGTGCCCCTTGGCGATCTTGTGCCGCTTGAGCGGCGAATACGTGGTGATCCCAGCGCACAAGAGCGGCGCGACACGGGCCAAGGGCACGCCTTTCTTGATTCGAAAGGCGAATTTCTCCCTGACGACGATGTGGGTGGAGTAGCCGCCTTGCGTGGGCGTCGTGCCGTCCTGTTCGGTGCTGTTGTAGGTGAAAGAAATGTGTTTCTGGCAGAACTGCTCCTCGCTGGCCCGACACGGCTTGCAGGTGCCGCAGGAATCCACCAGGCAGCCTACGCCCGCGAGGTCTCCGGGCTTGAAGCCGCGGACCTTTTTCCCTGCAGCGACGACCGTGCCGACGATCTCATGCCCCGGCACGCACGGATAGGCGGTCGGCCCCCATTCCCCTCGGGCCGTGTGGATATCGGAGTGGCAGATGCCGCAATAGGCGATCTCGATGACGATGTCGTCCGGCCGCGGATCACGTCGCTCGAGGCGAAAGGACCGAAGAGGCTTGGCGGCTGAAAAGGCGGCGTAGGCCTTCGATGAAATCATGCGCTCACACCTTTAGAGTATCGGGAGGCCCTCTGGCTGCCCCCGAAGGATAGGGTGGTCCACGGATCTTCCACAACTGGCCGGCGAGAACGTCGCACGATACGATCCGGCCGCTGGCCACCTCCCTGGAGACACGACGTGACGATTTCGGTAGGTGTCGTCGGCGCCGGGCCTGCTGGCTTGACGTTGGCTGCGGCCTTGGCACAGGCGGGCGGGTTCGAGGTCTCGGTTTTCGACCGCGCAGACGACCATTTCAGCGTCGAGACCTACAACCCCGACCGCAGCTACACGATCGACATCACCGGCCATGGCCTCCGTGCGGCACGGCACATCGACATCACCGACCGTTTTGATGCCGAACTCATCCACTTCAAGGGGCTGAAGATTGCCCCTCATCCCTGGCTCCGCCGACTTGGGGCTGGCTACGCTGAGGAGCGTTACCACGGCAGGGGCTGGACGGGGAGTCGCGGCGACATCTGCCGCTGCCTTCAGGCCCACCTGCGTGAGAGGCATGCCAACTCCGTCACCCTTCAGTTCGGGGCGGAGGCGACCCTCGTCGATGCGGGCCAGCCACAGCTCCGCATCGCGTCACAGAGCGACGGCCCTGGCGAACTGCGGCGATTTGATCTGGTCGTGGGGTGTGACGGTGGTGGCAGCGGCGTGCGGCGGGCCATCGCCGATCACTCGAGCGGGTTTTCGGTCGAAGGGGCCGACCTGGGCAACCACTCCCTCATGCTGCACCTGGATCAGCATCTTGATGAGCTGGATCCGCAGTATCTCTACGTGCTGGCGGTGCAGCCCGTGATGGCCGTGGCTGGGGCGATCAACGGCCCGGCCGGCCCCGCCGACCCCCGGTGGTTCTGCCAGATCGGATTCAGCGGACCCTTACGATTTGGCTCAAGCGAGGATGCCCGCCGTTTTCTTGACCGGGCGCATCCGCTCCTGCGGCATTTCGCTTCCCATGCCATGGTCGATGACTTCAGCCGCCGGAAGTGTCTGCCGACCGGCAAAACCAAACGCTGTTCTTCGCTCGTCGACGGCCGGGTGGCGCTCCTGGGGGATGCCGGCGCACCGGTGCCTCCCATCGGACAGGGCGTGAATGCGGCCATGGAGGGCGCGACGGTGCTGGCCCGGTGCCTCCATGACCATCGCGATGCACTGGATGCCGGATTGTCTGCCTACGCGTCCACCTGGGGCCGGGAAACCGACGCCCTCCGTCGGATTGCGATGACGGTCGACCTCTCGCAGGCCATGACTCCCTTTCGTGTCCTTCTGGCATCGTTTGCCGGCTACTCCGCTCTCACGCTTGCAAAACGCGAGGACCTGAGTTACGTCGAGGCATGGGAACGATTCTGCCGCGGCGAAGACCGCGTCAGACGCACGCCCCTGGGCTGGTTCCTGCCGCCGCGTTCGACGGCCGTCGATCTCGGGCCCGATCGCGGGCACCCTGCCGGTGAGTGACTGGGGCCGTAGCCGGTCGCCTTGACCACTGAGTGGCTTCCCCGCGAGAATCGTGGGTTGCCCGCGTTTTTCGGATCCCGGCGGCCCACCGCTGCCGGCCCCTGCCCCGCCCCGGCCGGCTCACCCCCCCGGCCCACAACTCCTGACATCTATGGAAACCCTCGAACGCCTCTGGGATGCAGTCTCCAACGGCGCCGCTGGTGTCGGCGGCCGCCTGGAGGGCTTCCTCACGGGACTCTTCGGCTCGTCCAACGCCCGCTACCTCCGGCGGCTCGAGCCCAAGATTGAGGCGATCAACTCGCTTGAGCCCACCTACGAGGCGATGACAGACGCGGAACTCCGCGGTCAGACCGGCGAGTTCCGCCGCCGCCTCGCCGCCGGCGAGACGCTCGACGACATCCTCGTCGAGGCGTTCGCCGTCTGCCGCGAAGGCGGGCGACGGTTCCTGGGAATGCGGCACTACGACGTGCAACTGATCGGCGGGATGGTGCTCCACTCGGGCGCGATCGCCGAAATGATCACGGGCGAAGGCAAGACGCTTGTGGCGACACTCCCCGCCTACCTGAATGCGCTCGAAGAAAAGGGCGTGCACGTCGTCACCGTCAACGACTACCTTGCCCGCCGCGACATGGAATGGATGGGGCCGCTCTACATCGGTCTCGGGCTCACCGTTGGCGCGATCCAGTCGGGCATGGAATCGGGCGAACGGCAGAAATCCTATGCCTGCGACATCACGTACGGCACGAACAACGAGTTCGGCTTCGATTACCTCCGCGACAACATGCGGATGGCGGCACGAGACGACGACCGCTTCGCCAAGCACATGCAGCAGGCTCAGGGGCCACTCAACTTCGCGATCGTGGACGAGGTCGACAACATCCTCGTCGACGAGGCGCGGACGCCGCTGATCATCTCGGGGCCCGCCCACGACGACGTGTCCAAATACGCCAAGGCTGACCAGATCGCCCGTCAGCTCAAGGCTGACGAACACTTCGAGGTGAAGGAGAAGGAGCACACCGTGGCCCTCACCGAGGAGGGCGTGCGGCTGGCGGAGAAGCTCGCTGGCGTGGAGAGCTTTTACACGGCCGGCAACATGGAGTGGCCACATCTGATCGACAACTCGCTCAAGGCCCACTTCCTCTACAAGCGCGACGTCAACTACGTCGTGCAGCAGGGGGAAGTGGTGATTGTCGACGAGTTCACGGGCCGCCTGATGCCCGGCCGCCAATGGTCCGACGGACTCCACCAGGCGGTCGAAGCCAAGGAGGGAGTGCGGATCAAGGAGGAGTCGCAGACCCTCGCCACCGTCACGCTCCAGAACTTCTTCAAGCTCTACAAGAAGGTCGGCGGCATGACGGGCACCGCCATGACCGAAGCCACCGAGTTCTGGAAGATCTACAAACTCGACGTGATCGCCATTCCGCCGAACCGCGGCATGAAGCGGATCAACCATCCCGACGTCATCTACCGCACCGAGCGGGAGAAGTGGGTTGCCGTCGCCGACGAGGTGGAGCGGATCAACCGCTGGGACACGGTCGCTCTCACCGACGGCACCTGGAAGGTCGGCCGGGTGACGAAGGATCTCGAGAGCGAAATCGAGTTCGAGCCCAAGGGGGAGCGAACGACCGAACGGATCCCGAATGCCAAGATCAAGGAGATCCAACGGAAGGGACTTCCCGTGCTCGTCGGCACCGTGTCGATCGAGAAGAGCGAACGCCTTTCCGCGCTGCTTGAAAAGCGGGGTGTCGACCACCAGGTTCTCAACGCCAAGCACCACAAGCGGGAGGCCGAGATCGTCTCGCAGGCGGGCCGGCTCGGCGCCGTCACGATCGCCACCAACATGGCCGGCCGTGGCACCGACATCATTCTCGGCGGCAATCCCGACACCCTCGCCTGGGCCAAACTGCAAGACAAATACCCCACGCGGCTCGACGTGCCGCGGGAGGAATGGGAAGCCCTCGTCGCCGAGATCGCTACCCGCGAGAACATGCGGCCCGAAGGCGAACTGGTCCGCTCGATGGGCGGCCTGCAGATCATCGGCACGGAGCGTCACGAGGCCCGCCGCATCGACCTCCAGCTTCGCGGCCGCTGCGGTCGCCAGGGCGACCCCGGCTCGAGTCGGTTCTTCCTCTCACTCGAAGATGACCTGATGCGGATCTTCGCCGGAGAGTGGGTGAAGAACGTGCTCACGCGGCTGGGCATGCAGGAGGGCGAGGCGATCGAGAGCCGGATGGTCACGCGCCGCGTGGAGGCCGCGCAGAAGAAGGTCGAGGAGCGAAACTTCGAGGTCCGCAAGAACCTCCTCGAATACGACGAGGTGATGGACGAGCAGCGAAAGCGGGTCTACGGCTTCCGCCAGAAGATCCTCGATCAGATCGACGGCGAAGCCGACTGCCGCGACATGATCCTGGAGATGGTCGACCGACAGATCGACCAAAACATCGGCACCTTCCTCGACAAGGACTACGGCTGCCAAACCTATGCCACCTGGGCCGGCGGCCAGTTCGCGTGCGAACTCGATCCCGCCGACTATCGCGGCATGACGGCGGAGGAAGCGGAGCGGGTGGCCGTGCAGGAGGCGGTTCGCAACGCGGAGGGGCAGATCTACGAGGCGGTCGAGGAGAACCTGCCGGCCGGTGAGGACGAGAGCGAGTGGAACTGGGGGGCGCTGGCCACGTTTGCCAACGCCCGCTGGAAGCTGTCGGTGAACGACCGCGACCTCAAGAAAGTGGGCCGCGACGGCGTGGTCGAATGGCTTCAGGATCGGGCCCGCGAGGCGGTGCATCGCGTCGATCTCTCCGAAGGCGCCAGATTCCTGGCCCCCGACTTCGGCATCCGCAGTGCCCTTGGCTGGACCGAGTGGCGCTTCGGCTCGGTCCTCCCGGCCGACGAGATCGCTGACCTGGAGCGCGGCGGACTCGACGGCGCGTCATTCAAGAAGCGCGTGTGCGAACTCGCCCGCAACGTGTATGACCACCGCGAAATCGAGTACCCGGTGCTCGTAGGTCTGGCGCACTTCTCGGGCCGCCAGCCCGATGGCTCACGGCGGCTCGACCGCGAGGGACTGCTCGCCTGGGCACGGGAGCGGTTCGATCCCGCCCTGCCGGAAGAGACCGTGGCGTCGAATGACCTCGACCAGCTGCGGGCGAATCTCGTCGAGGCGAGCCGGAAGCGTCACGCCCGTGGCGACGACGCCCCCCGGGACGAGATGGGCAGGATGGAGCGAGCCGTGCTCCTCCAGATCCTCGACAACGCCTGGAAGGATCACCTCCTCGC
>QWPO01000155.1 GCA_003669255.1 Planctomycetota bacterium
CGGCGGCGATCAGGATGGTGGCGGAGGAGCCGCGGCGGCTGGAACTCACCCGCGACGGGAGCGAGGCGGAGTTTCTCAGGCTCGCGGGCACGAGGGCCGCCAGCGACGCGGTCTGGAGAGAGTTTCCCGGCGTCTATGCCTGCTATCCGGCAGGAGGTGTGAAGCCGGGCGCGACGGTCTACGCGCGACTCGCGGCGGGAGCGGGGAGCGAAGGCCCGGCGTATCTTGCCGGACAGTTCTATGGATCGGGGAGCGTGCTGGCGATGGGCAGCGGTGAACTCTGGCGGCTCCGAGCGATCGGCGACGATGTCTACGAGCGCCTGGTCGCCCAGCTCGTGCGGCACGTCGCGCAGGGCCGCCTGATGCGCGGAGCCCGCCGCGGACGGCTGATCATCGAGCAGGATCGCGTGGCGGTCGGCGGCACGGTGCGCATCCGGATCGTCACGCCCGGCACGGCACGCCCACCCGAGTGCCGTGCCGTTGCTCCCGATGGGAGCCCCGTGCCGGTGCCGCTCGTGGCCGAGCCCACGCGGCCCGGCACGTTTGCGGGCGGATTCGTCGTCACCCGCGAGGGCGGCTGGCTCGTGGAGGTCGAACCGCTCACGGCCGGAGACGAGCGTCTCTCCCGCCGGATCCAGGTGCAGCTGCCCGACCGCGAACTGGCGAACCCACGGCTCGATCGCGGGGTGCTCGCGCAGCTCGCGAACGACACGGGCGGGATCGCACGGTTCCTTACCGACGGCGGCTCTTCCCGCGAGATCGTCGCGGGGATCGCCGCGGCGCTTCCCGACCGGTCGCGACGGGAGTATGAGACAGGGGCGGCCGATCCGACGTTCAAGCGCTGGCTCAACGCCGCGCTGCTCGCGGTTGGCGCCGGCTGCCTGTGCCTCGAGTGGATTGTCCGCCGGCTCGCGAGGCTCGCCTGACGCATGGCCGCCACACCCCACCCTGTCGTGACCGACGAATCGATTGCGTCGATTCTCGGCATGCTCGCGGCGGTCCGCCGCCGGACGCGGATCTGGATTTGGGCGGAGTCGCTCGCGATCGCGGCGGCCGTGGCCCTGGCCGGCGCGTGGCTGTCGCTCGTGCTCGATCGGCTCGTCGAACCGCCAGTCTGGGTGCGGGGAGCGATGCTGGCCGCGGTCATCGCCGCAGTGGCGTGGGTGCTCGTCACGCGACTCGCGATGCGGTTGGCGGTGCCACTTTCCGACGAGTCGCTCGCGCTCGTCGTCGAGCGGGCGCATCCCGAGTTTGGCGACGCGCTGTCGACCGCAGTGTCGTGCAGCCTCGGGCGCAAAGCCGAAGTCGATCCGGAGATGCTCGCGGCCACGGTGTCGGCCGCCGCAGCACGCGCCGCCGTCATTCGGACGGGGAATATCTTTCGCCGTCGGCGGCTCGCGGGCGTGCTGACGGCTGTTGCTGCCGCGGTTGTTGCCACGACGGCAGTGGCGGTGTCGAGGCCGACGGAGACGGCCATCTGGGCGCAGCGCATGTGTGGGCTCTCCGACGCACCCTGGCCGCGGCGGGTGGCGTTTGAGCCGGAGGGATTTCTGGACGGGCGGCGGGTTGTTGCCCGCGGTGACGACGTCGACGTGCTCGTGCGGGCGACCGCGGCCTGGGGTGAGCCGCCCGAGATGGTTGAACTCCGCACGCGGAGCCGAGGCGTCGTGCGGTCCGACCGGATGGGGGCCCGCGGCGGCGCCACGGCCGTCGGACAGTCGTTCGGCCACGTGCTCAAGGGAGTGGATGACGATCTCGATGTGGAGATCCGAGGCGGCGGCGCCAGGCTTCGCGGACTCCGCATCGTGGTCGAGAATCCTCCCGTGGTGACGGCGCTGGAGATCACCTCGACGCTGCCGCCCTACCTCGGCGGTGGATCACGAACCTTGGCGGCCAGCCGGATCGTGACCGTGCCCCGCGGATCGATCGTGAGTCTGTCATGCACGTCGAGTAAGCCGCTGTCGGCGGCGAGTGTGTCGATTCGCAGGGCAGCAGGCGCCGAAGGGACGGAGCCGGTGGAGCAGCTCATCGCCCGGCTCGACTCGGCGTCGGCCCCCGCCCAGGCGATCTCGGCCGTGACGCCACTGATCGACGTCGACACCGCCGTGCTCGTGCGGCTCGTCGACGATCAGGGTCTCGTGAACCGGGATCCCGTCTTGGTGGTGCTCGCCGCCGTTCCCGATGAGCCGCCGCGGGTGGCGGTGCGGCTCGCGGGCATCTCGTCGGCAGTGACGCCGCAGGCGACCCTCCCCATCGAAGGCACGATCACCGACGACCACGCCCTGGCGTCGGCCGACGTGCGGCTGACGGTGGGCGAGGCGAGCCGGAGCGTGCCGATCGCTCGCGCTCTCGATGGAGTGGCGGCGGTGGAACTTGCGGCGGACCGCCCAGAGCTGGTGCCGCTGGAGCAGGCGGGCCTCGCCATCGGCACGCGGCTCGAGGTGTCGGTCTCGGCACGCGACCGCTGCACACTCGCCGACGGGCCGCACGAGACGGTCGGCGAGACCTGGATCCTCGACGTGGTCTCGCCCGAGTCGTTAAGAGCGCTCGTGGAGGCTCGCGAGGTGCTTCTCCGGCGGCGGCTCGAGGGGGTGATCGACGAACTGGTGAAGACGCGAAATGCGGCTGCCGCGGATGACCAGCGGCCGGCCGATGGAGGCGAGGCCAGCGCGGACCACACGGCCCGTCGGTGCGGCGAGGCGGCCGCCCGCGCCGCGGGTGAGACCGCGGAGATCGCCGCAGAGTTTCGGGGGATCCACCGCGAGCTATTGAACAACGCCTTGGTGACGCCCGACATTGAGACCCGCCTCCTCGGCCAGATCGCCGGACCGCTCACGGCGATCGTGACGGAAGAACTGGCTGCCGCCATCAGCCTCGGTCGTCCGGCCGGAGGCGCCGCCGGTGGTCGCCAGGCCGTGGTCGCCGCCCTCGATGCTGCGGTGGCGAAGCTCCGCGCGGTCCTCGACCGCATGCTGGAACTCGAATCGATCAACGAGGTGATCGAACGGCTCCGCGGCGTGATTCGCGTGCAGGAGCAGATCCGAGACGACACGCTCGAGCGGCAGCGGAGGCGGGGCCGCGAGGCCCTGGAGTCGCCATGAGACGTTGCCTGCTTCCCGTCATGGCGGCGGTGCTCGCTGCATCGACCTGCGGCGCCGCCTCGGCGGTCGACACGCCGCGGTCAGACGCCACGGCACTCGCCGCCCGCGAGGCCGACTTGCTCGAACGCTACCAGGAGCTCGAGCGGTCGTTCCTGCGGCTGGCCGATGTGCTGGCAGCGACCGACCCGCGGCGGGCCGCTGCGCTGCGGGCGACGTTTGATCGCGCCCGCGAAGAGCAGCTGGGGGATCGCGTGGCTGCGATCGTCGCGATGCTCGAACAGGGGCAGTTCCTCAAGGCCGGTACGAGCCAAAAGGATGCGATCGGCCAGTTTCGCTCGCTCCTGGAACTGCTCGAGGCGGGGGCGGGTGATCAGCGTGCCGCCGACACCACGAAGCAGCTGAAGGCCTTCATGGGGAGGATCACCAAGCAGATCGCAAAGCAGCGAGACATCGAGGGTGTCACGGAGGCGGGAGGCACCGGCCGCGACCTGACCGAGCGGCAGCAGGCGGCAGCAGACGAGACGCGGGCGCTCGGGGACGACGTGCAGCGGTTTGCCGAACGGCTCGACGAGGATGCGAAGGGGACGCCGCCGGCCAATGCAGCCGACAAATCCGGCACGCCCGGGAAGGAGGGGGGCCGGGAGGCGGAGCCATCCAATCCCGATGGAAACGAGCCGGCGCCGGCGAATGCTGCCGAGGAGCGTGAGGCCGAAGGCGACAACGATGTGGCCCGGAGCCGCCGGACGGCGCAGCGTTTGCGGGCTGCCGAACAGCGGATGCGACAGGCCCAGGAGCGTCTTGAAAAGGCCGACCCCGGGGCCGCGCGGCGGGAGCAGGAAGGGGCGGTCGAGGAACTCGAAACGGCGCGGGCCGAACTCGAGCAGATCCTTCGGCAGATGCGGGAGGAGGAGGTGACGCGGCTGCTCGTCCAACTCGAAACGCGGCTTCGCGGCATGCTCAAGGCCGAGCGGGGTGTGCTCGCCGATGCGGAGCGTTTGGCCGCGGCGACGGGGCAGTCGGATCGGGAGCGGCAGCTGGAGGCGGCGCGGCTCGGGAGGGAGCAGGGGACGATCACCGCCGAGGCCGCCAAGGCCCTCGTGCTGGTGCGAGACGATGGCTCGGCCGTGGCGATTCCGCAAGCGCTCGAGCAGGTGCACGACGATTCGGGGCAGGCAGCCACGCGGCTGGCTGGTGGCGACGCGGGTCGCGACACGATCAGCCTGCTCGGCGAGATCGTCATCGGCCTGGAGGAGATGCTCGCGGCCGTCGAACGGGCGCGTGAGGACCAGCAGGATGCCACCGCCGCACCGGCGGGCGGACGCCCCGGACAGGCGGGCGAGCAGCCGCTCGTCGACAAACTCGCCGAACTCAAGATGCTGCGGTCGTTGCAGGCCCGGGTGAACACGCGGACGCAGCGGCTCTCCCGGCTGCTCGATGCCGACGACGCACCCGTGGCAGGAATGGACCTGCGGGCGGCCCTCGCGCGGCTCGCCGACCGGCAGCGGCAGATCGAACGGGCTGCCCGCGACATCGTCGAAGGGCTCACCGAGTAGCGCGTTGGCCGATGGTTTCCCCCGGCGCGGCCGCGAAGACTACACTCACAGGCTGTGCTTCGATCCCAATGTGCCGGAGCCGCGCATGCCCTCGCCGTCGATTTGCCGCACGCTGGCTTGGGGCCTGTTCGTGGCGGCTGCCTGGGCTGCGGCGTGGTCGCCGCCGCAGGTCGCGGTCGCGGGCGCGGCCTCAGAGCCGGCGCTTGCCCGCGAGCCAACGTGGTCGATTCCCACCGCCACGGCGGTGAGGTTGAAGGTGGAGCAGTGGCCTGCGGGTTCCGCCTCGCTCACGGTCGATCCCGCGCGGGCCTCCGCGATGCAGGCGGCGTGGAATGACGTGGCCGCCGGCCGCAGAGACCTGCTCGACACGGTGGTGGATGCGATCGGAGACCATGAGCCCCGAGCCGCCGCACTGGTGGTGGCGATGGCGCGCGGGCAGAATCCGCCGATCGAATGGCTTGATGACCCCGCGACCGACGCCTTCGTGCGGGACGCGGTGACGCTCTGGTTGGGTCGCGAACTCGTGCGGCGCGACCGCTTCGACGAGGCGTTGCCGCTGCTGGAGCGGCTCGAAGTCGGCGATTCGGTCGATCCCGCCACGGTCCTGTTTCATCGGGCCGCGTGCGAGCATTGGCTCCTCAAGATCGACGAGGCGATGGAATCGCTCGACCGCTTGCTGGAGCGGGAGTCGGAGATCCCCGTGCGGTATGCCAGCGTAGCGCGACTCTTGCGGGCCGACGTCGCCGCGTTGGAGAAGGGCTCGCTCGACCACATCGCCCGCCGGATGCGGGATGTCACCCGGCGGCTCGACCTCGGCAGTGCCGGTCCCACGACCCGCGAGGTGCAAGACGGCGTGATCGCGTCGCTCGACGAACTGATCAAGCGGCTCGAGGACCAGCAGCGGCAGGACCAACAGGGCGAATCGTCGGCAGGCGCGGGGAGCGGCTCGGGGCAGGGGGGAGGAGGCCGCCCCATGGAAGACAGTCGGATCGCCCGCGGCCGCGGGACGGGCGAGGTGCGGAAGCGAGATTTCGCCCCTGGGGAGGCGTGGGGCAACCTGCCGCCCCACGATCGCGAGCGGGCGCTCCAGCAGATCGGCCGCGAGTTTCCACCGCACTATCGCGAGGCGATCGAACAGTATTTCAAGCGGTTGGCCAACGGCGCGGAGGATCGCTGACGTGAGAGGCCGTCGGACCATCGCGGTGCCCTGCGGCTTCGGGCTGCGAACCGCGGCGTGGGCGGTCGTGTGCTGGGCCGTCCTGACGGTTGCGGGGATCGCCGCCACCGACGTGCAGGTGTGGGTGGAAGGCACCGCCGCCGCGCCACTGCAGGGCGGGCTGCGATCGATCGATCACGATGCCCTCGAACTGATCGTGGACGGTGAAGCGCGGCGGGTTCCCCTGGCCGACGTGCGGACGCTCACTGCGGTCGCCGCTCGTGAAGGCGGGGCGATGCCGCCCGCGGCTGTCCAGGTGATGGGAGACGGCGGGCTCACGATCGGCGGCGACGACCTCCGCTGGGAGGCCGGTCGCGCGACGATCGTTCGCGGCACCGCGGCCATCGAACTACCGATCGAGCGTCTGCGTCGGGCGGTCTGGCGGCCAGTGGAGGAAGCTGCTGGCGCCTCCGACTGGATCGCGGCGGTGCCTGCCGAACCGGCGGCCGATCTCGTCGCCGTCACGCAGTCGGAGGGATTCGAACTCGTGGAGTGCGCGATCACCGCGATTTCGCCCACCGCGGTCACGGTGATGCTCGACGGCGAGCGGATCCCCGTGAACCGTGGCAAGGTGCTCGGGCTCGTCTGGGTGCGGCCGCCGGCGGCGAAGGCGACTCCGGCGACGGGGGCCACGCAGGTTTCGATCATCGGCGGCGGTCTCGGTGCTTCGACGGTCGAATGGCGGGATGGCGAACTTCTGCTCGACGGCGTGATTCGAATTCCCGGCGAGCTGCTCCAGTCGATCGACTTCGCAGCTGGGCGGACGGTGGCGCTCGTTGCGATCGAGCCCGAGACCACGTCGAGCGAGCCGTTCTTCGGAGGCCTTGCAACGCTCGACGGGCTGGCGGCGTTCTTTGCGCCGCGGATCGTGACTCCCGAAAACGGGCAGCCGGCCTGGTTGATGCGGCCCCGGGCGACCGCCACCTGGAGGGTGCCCGACGACAGCCGCCGGTTTCACGCCCGGGCGGTTCGCGTGGCGACGGCCTCGTCTTCAGCGGTCGTTGTCTGGGCGCGAGCCGATGACGGCCCCGAATGGCGACAGCGGCTCGACGATGCCGGAGCGACACCCATCGAGATCGAGGTCAACGACGCGCGGCGGCTGACGATCGGCGTCGAGTTTGCCGATGGGGGAATCGGTGTTCCCGTGCGGTTCGATGACGCGGGGTTCGAGAAGTGATGCGGGTTAC